>DATJTE010000204.1:0-26808 GCA_035503715.1 Rhizobiaceae bacterium
GACCGTTACGCCGCAAGCCGCCGCGCGTCGGCGACAGTCCGCAGACGCGCATCGCGCTGATGGCCTTCGTGCTGTTCTTCGTGGCACTGCTCGTGCTGGCGCCACTCGCCGTCATCTTCGTCCAGGCGTTCTCGCGCGGTATGGAGGCGTATGGGGCTGCCATCGCGCACCCGGATACGCGGCACGCGATCTTTCTCACCGTCGTCACCGCGCTGATCGCCGTGCCGGTCAACACGGCTTTTGGCGTGGCGGCAGCCTGGGCAATCACCAAGTTCGACTTCTGGGGGCGGCGCTTCCTGCTGGTCGTGATCGAGATTCCGTTCTCGATCTCTCCGATCGTCGCCGGCGTCGCCTATCTCTTCGTCTACGGCCTTCAGGGCCTGTTCGGCCCGGCGCTGGAAGCCGCCGACGTCAAAATCCTGTTCGCGCTGCCCGGCATCGTGCTCGCCTCGATGTTCGTGACCGCGCCGTTCGTCGCGCGCGAATTGATCCCGCTGATGCAAGCGCAGGGCAGGGACCTCGAAGAGGCAGCCACGTCGCTCGGAGCTTCCGGCTGGCGCACCTTCATGTCGGTGACGCTGCCCAACATCCGCTGGGCGCTGCTCTATGGCGTGGTGCTCTGCAATGCACGCGTGATGGGCGAGTTCGGCGCGGTGTCGGTGGTGTCGGGCAACATACGCGGCCAGACCAACACGCTGCCGCTGCACATCGAACTGCTCTACCACGATTACCAAACCGCCGGTGCGTTTGCCGCCGCGTCGATCCTGACCGTGCTCGCGGTCTTCACCATCATCGCCAAGGTGCTGCTCGAAAAACGCGGCGCCGGCCGCGCCGGCCGGCCCGTGCTGACACCGCCCGGCACTGCTGCCACGGAACCACTCGCATGAAGATCTATCTCGACAATGTCGTGAAGACGTTCGACACGTTTCGCGCCGTGCGCGGCGTGACGCTGGAAGTGGAGAGCGGCGAGCTGGTGGCTCTGCTGGGACCTTCCGGTTCCGGCAAGACCACACTGTTGCGCATGGTGGCGGGGCTGGAATATGTCGACGGCGGAACGATCCGGTTCGGCGACCAGGACGCCACCGACATCCCCGTGCGCGACCGCGGCGTCGGCTTCGTCTTCCAGCACTATGCGCTGTTCCCGCACATGACGGTGGGAGAAAACATCGCCTTCGGCCTCGACGTATCGAAGACGCAGCGCACGCGCGCCGAGATAGCGGAGCGCGTCGAGCTGCTGCTCCGCCTTGTTCGCCTCGAAGGACTGGGCGAGCGGTTTCCGGCGCAGATTTCCGGCGGCCAGCGCCAGCGTGTGGCGCTCGCCCGCGCGCTCGCCGTGGACCCGAAGGTGCTGCTGCTCGACGAACCGTTCGGCGCGCTCGACGCGAATGTGCGCCGCGAACTGCGCCGCTGGCTGCGCGGCATTCACGAGGCGCTGGGCATCACCACCTTGTTCGTGACGCACGACCAGGAGGAAGCGCTCGACCTCGCTGACCGTGTCGTCATCCTGAACGAAGGCAAGATCGTGCAGCAGGGGACGCCGGAAGAGGTGTGCCGCGCGCCGAACTCCGCCTTCGTCACCAAATTCCTGGGCGACGCCAACCGGCTCGAGGGCACGATCGCCAATGGCAGGGCGCTGGTGGGCGGCGCCGAATTGCCGGCGAGCGGGCTCGCGGATGGCGCGGCGGAGATCTTCGTGCGGCCGGCCGATCTCGGCTGGAGCGTTTCCGGCGGCGGCATCTCCGCGACGATCACCCGCGTCATCGACCGGCCGGACGGACGCAGGCTGCTGGCGAGACTTGACGATGGAACGTCGGTCGAACTCGACGTGCCGTCGGACACGCTGGCGCGCGCCGAGGACAAGGGCGCGGTTCAGATCAAACGGGCCAGCGTGTTTCGGCTTGGGTAAACGGCCTAACCTTATTACTGCAGCGCTTCGGAGGCTTCCGATGCGATCCGCCAGCGGCCGTCGGCCATCACCAGACCGAGATAGACTCTCGCGCGACCTTCGGCCGGTGGTGTCGCCTTGTCACGCGCGACATATTGATAGCGCATCGCGAAGACGGCATCGGCACGACCTTCGCCGCGCGGCGTGACCTGCAGCGAACCGTCTTCCAGCGCCAGAGTCCACGACGCGAACTGGGCGAAGAAATTGGTTTTCAGCCCGACGATCGCTTCTGCATCGTACGCTGTGCCGAAGATGGTCGCCGACGGCGCGTAAAGCCGCAGGACCGTTTCGCGAAGCGCAGCGGGGTTCGGCGCCAGATATTCGTCGCGGATGATGCCTTCAATGATCCCGGTCTCGCCGACGGAACGCTCGAGGGTGGCGACCTCGACCTCAGGCACCGGCGCTGGAGAGAGGGCAACCGCCGGTGCGCTGCCGTCTGGCACAAACTCGAAACGCTCGATCAGCGACCCTTGCTCCCACGGGCGCTGCTGGCCGCGCGTCGTCTCCACCACATCGCGTCGGACGGCGATCATCAGATCGTTGATCGATTGGCCGGGCAGATCGATGTGCTTGAGCAGCGCGGCTGCGAAGGGCGAGTTGCGGCCCGAGCCGTCTTGCGCCACCGCGCCGGGCGAAGTCGAGAAGGCTATGAAGGAACCGCGGCTGGCGTCAAACTGCGCCAGGCCACGAAGCGGTGCTGCCGAACGGTTGGTGGCGAGGCCGTTGCCGCGCGCGAACGGATTGTTGCGGCAGGCGTCGAGGAAGACGAGGCTGGTCGTTGCCTGCTGCTCCATGATGTCGAGAATCTGGTCGATCGGCACCGCTTCGAGCGACAGCTTCACCGGCACGTCGAGCTGCGCGTCCGTCGGCACGATGTAGTTGCGTCCGTCGACCTGCAGGCCGTGCCCTGCGTAGAACAGCATTCCGACCGAAGCGCCAGCGAGAGCATCGGCGAATTCGCCGACCTTGCGTTCCAGCTCGCGCTTGCCGAGATCCTGGCCCTCGATCACCTCGAAACCGACGGCGCGCAGCTTTGCCGCAAGGTCAGTCGCATCGTTGACCGGATTGGCGAGCGCACCAGCGGCCTGATAATTGGCATTGCCGACGACCAGCGCAACGCGGCGCGCCGGCTGCGCCTCCGCCTTGAGCAGCAGCAGCCCGAATATCAACAGAGACAGGACAATGCGCCTCGCCATGGTCGATCTTACCAAGCCCCGGAGGGCGCGGGGAGGGGGGCTTTACCCAAATGGTGAAGGAGGTGCGGCGTAGGCGCGCTCGGGGATCACTGCGCCCGCAGGATCTTCTCCATCGGCCTGCCCTTGGCCAGTTCGTCGATGAGCTTGTCGAGGTAGCGGGCCTCCCGCATGACGGGGTCTTCGATCGCCTCGACACGAACGCCGCAGATCATGCCGGTGATGAGGCCGCGCGCGGGATTGGGCTTCGGGGCCTGGGTGTAGAAGGTCTCGAAGTCCGTGCGCTTCTCCAGGACCTTCTCGAGGCCGGCCTGGGTGTAGCCCGTCAGCCAGCGGATGATCTGGTCGACCTCCGCCTTGGTGCGACCCTTCTTCTCGGCCTTGGCGATGTAGTGCGGATAGACGCTCGCGAAACTGATCGAATAGATGCGGTGCTTCTTGGTCGTGTCAGATTGCTTCATGGAGGCCCCTCCTACGTCTTCCGCCCGATCCAGATGACATGCCGTGCACCGCGTTTCGTGGTGGCGGCGCGGACGGGAATTTCCTCCACGGCGAAACCAGCATTTTGCAGGCGGCGCGTGAAGTTTTTGTCGGGGCCAGAGGACCAAACCGAGAGGACGCCGCCCGGCGTCAGCGCGGCATGGGCAGCAGCGAGGCCGGCAGCGCTATAAAGCGCGTCGTTGCTGGCGCGGCTCAGCCCCTCCGGGCCGTTGTCGACATCGAGCAGGATCGCGTCCCAGGCCCGAGGCGCGGACCGGATCGCCATGCCGACATCCGCGACCATTGTCTGGACGCGCGGATCGTCGAGGCTGTCGCCGTGCACCGCTGCGAGAGGTCCGCGCGCCCAGGCCACCACCGCCGGCACCAGCTCGGCCACCGTGACGCTTGCGGCCGGCGCAAGCAACGGCAGGGCGGCGCGAAGTGTGAAACCGAGACCCAAACCGCCGATCAGCAGGCGTGGCGCGGGCGCGGTGAGGCGCTGGATGGTCAGGCGGGCCAACGCCTCCTCCGAGCCGCTCAGCCGTGTGTTCATCAACTCGTTCGTGCCGAGCATGATCGAGAATTCGCTGCCGCGCCGCTTCAGCCTGAGCGGATCGCGGCCGCCGGGGATGGTGGCCGTGTCGAGCGTCTCCCAGGGGATCATCGGCCCGGCTCCGGCGAGGCGGCGCGAGCCGGCATCACATCCGGAACACGCCGAAGGTGGCCGGGCCCGGTTTTGGTATTGCCATCGCGCGGAAGCGGAGGCGGCGCAGGCGCCGCCTGGTAGTCACTATTCATGCCGTTCAGAATCACCTTTGTTCCGATTGGGGAGCGTCGGGATTTCGCCTCGTTGCCATTTCTCGTGATCGAAGTACGGCAAATCGACGCCATAAGCTCGCAGCGGTTCGATGAGTTCGTTCCGGTCGTAGCTTCTCATGTTGAAATACTTGTACAACATTAGTTTTGCTGCAGTGCGAATCTCGAGCCTTTCATCTGCGGATACTTCCTCTCCAAGGTTTTCAAAAAGGAGAAGACCAAAGACTGGAACTGCTAGATCAGGTGCCCAATTAATCGCAGCTTCTGCAGCTCGGAGACGAATGTCAGCGAGAGGTGAAGTGAGGAGCTTCTCAATCGAATCTCGCCCTCTCGGGCCAGTGGCCGCCGCGTCTTTTATAGCGCGCCAAGCTTTCATCAAATGACGATTAGCGGCTGGAATATCGTCTCGCCGGATCGCCTCTCTGACACGCTCTTGCTCCGCATGGAGCCTATGGATCAGCTGATCGATTTTCTCGCTAGAATGCGCTGGGGTCATAGCCGAACTCCCGAAGTGTGTCCTCAACCAATTCGAGTCCGATGTTGTATTGTTCGTCGAATGACAGTTTGCCGACCTCGAACCGCATCACGTTATTCTCATAGGCGTGAAGTCTCATACTCATTCTCGCGCTTACTCTCCGGTGGACTTCTACCGGAAGGCTGATGATGTTGTCTGTGCTGTGTATCAGCTCCACTGGATAACCATTGCGACCAGCCATGCGCTTCTCGACGATATGGTGCCATTCGCGTCCGATGCCAGCTGGCCCAAGCTGCTGCCTTAGTTCGCGTTCCGAGCTGAAGCGGACAACCGGATGACCGAATCTCTGCTTGGAATTTGTGCTGATGCGGCGCGTCTCGTCGTCATAACTGTCTTCGCTAGGCTGATTGGGGTCCCACTTCTCGGAACATTTCGCAGCCGAGGCGCGAGATTTCGAGATAGTTCACGCAATCGGCGTGCGGCGACCCGACCGACGCGATAGAGCGTTGGCAGCGACGCCGCGATAAACGCAACCCACCGTCCGCCGGTCGGCAAACCGGCCGGCACGCGCGGCTGCAGATGCCAATTTGGGTTTTGCTTTAAGAGGCGCGAGAGTCGGGACGCCGCGGCTTCAAGCCTAAGTTCAGTACTTGCCCTTCTTAGTCGAGCGACAATTCATCTTGTGATTCCAGCATTTCAGTCACCTGTTCACGTTAAAACGTGAATAGGATAATTGTCCTACTGGAGGGCGTGGACAGATTTCCGGCCGCTATTTTTACATCCGGAACACGCCGAATTTCGTGTCCGGGATTTCGGCGTTGAGCGCGGCTGAGAGCGAGAGCGCCAGGACCTCGCGCGTCTTCGCCGGATCGATGATGCCGTCGTCCCAGAGCCGCGCCGACGAATAGAGCGGGTGGCCTTCGCGCTCGTATTTTTCCAGGATCGGCGCGCGGAAGTTTTTCTCTTCTTCGGCGGACCACGCGCCCCCTTTGCGCTCTATGCCTTCACGCTTGACCATGGCGAGCACGGTGGCGGCCTGCTCGCCGCCCATCACCGAGATGCGCGCATTCGGCCACATCCACAGGAAGCGGGGCGAATAGGCGCGTCCGCACATGCCGTAATTGCCGGCGCCGAACGAGCCGCCGACGATCATGGTCACCTTCGGCACAGCGGCCGTGGCGACCGCGGTGACGAGCTTCGCGCCATCCTTGGCGATGCCGCCGGCCTCATATTTACGGCCGACCATGAAGCCGGTGATGTTCTGCAGGAAGACGAGCGGGATTTTCCGCTGGCAGCAGAGTTCGATGAAATGCGCGCCCTTCAGCGCCGACTCGGAGAACAGCACGCCATTGTTGGCGATGATGCCGACCGGCATGCCGTAAAGATGCGCAAAACCGGTGACGAGCGTCGTGCCGTAATTGGCCTTGAACTCGTCGAGCTCCGAACCGTCGACGGTGCGCGCGATGATTTCGCGCACCTCGTAAGGCTGCCGAGTATCCTGTGGAACGATGCCGTAGATCTCGGCAGGATCGTAGAGCGGCGGGCGAGGGGCGAGCGTGTCGAGCTGGACCGGCTTGCGGCGGTTCAGGTTCCGGACGATGCGCCGGACGATCGCCAGCGCGTGCTCGTCATCCATCGCGTAATGATCCGCGACTCCGGACTGCCGTGTATGCACGTCCGCACCGCCGAGATCTTCAGCGGTGACGTCTTCGCCGGTCGCGGCCTTCACCAGCGGCGGGCCGCCGAGGAAAATCGTCGCCTGGTTGCGCACCATGATGGATTCGTCCGCCATCGCCGGCACGTACGCGCCGCCCGCGGTGCAGGAGCCCATGACGCAGGCGATCTGCGGAATGCCGGCGGCGCTCATGTTGGCCTGATTGTAGAAGATGCGGCCAAAATGTTCGCGGTCGGGAAACACCTCGTCCTGGTTGGGCAGGTTCGCGCCGCCGGAATCGACGAGATAGACGCAGGGCAGATTGTTCTGCTGCGCGATCTCCTGCGCGCGCAGATGCTTCTTCACGGTCAGCGGATAGTAGGTGCCGCCCTTCACCGTCGCGTCGTTGACAACGATGACGCATTCGCGGCCTTCGATGCGGCCGACGCCGGCAATCATGCCGGCCGACGAAATGTCGTCGTCATACATGTTCCAGGCTGCGAATTGGCCGATCTCGAGAAAGGGCGAGCCGGGATCGATCAGTTGCGCAAGGCGGTCGCGGGGCAGGAGTTTGCCGCGAGAGACGTGGCGCTCGCGGGCGTCGTCCGAGCCGCCTTTCTCGACCGTCGCCGCCTTGTCGCGGATGTCAGCGACGAGAGAGCGCATGCGCTCCGCATTGGCGCGGAACTGGTCGGAGGCAGGGGAGATTTGGGAAGCGAGCGTGGGCATGGGGTCTTGCTAATTGATGAAAACACTGAGCTTGCCATTGCGGCGCTGATAAATTTGCCTCGACAGCAAGTTGAAGCCGTCTTCGAATGTGACGTCGACTAGACCGCGCGCTGCTTCCGAGGCTTGCGGGCTGGAAGCATCGAACACAAATAACTGGTCAGTCCGTGGGAGTGCGATCAGAACGTCGCCCGTGTATTTGGAGGCTACCAACTTCCAGAATTCGTCAATGAAAACCAGGCTTGTCGAAAGAAAGGTATTTCCCTCGACGTGGTACAGTGAACTTGGTGGCTGGGAGTGGTCGGCGACCACCTGAGGAAGCCATCCGGTTACATTAGCGATCGCAATTGAGCGGAGTTCATCCGGCGCGATTTCAGCCATTTCGCCTTCAATGAGTGGCGACATAGTGTCAGGCAAATCGACCATAAACACGGCGGCAAGATCGCCTACCAGCGATTCGCTGCGCACCGTTATTCCTTTTTGCGCGAGGGTATCGACATACTCTTGGGCGCGGATGACGATAACGATGTTTTTCTTGTTGAGCTGACGTCCTTCGCCAGGATCAGTCAACGTCAAGAAGCGTTCCACCGTTTCATCCAAATCCTCCTCGGGGTAGGCGGCCAAACGCTGGTATATGTTTGTTACGTCCAGTGTCCACGTCTGCTCTTCAACGATCGCGTAGAACATCGCCGGGTCCTGGCTGTCGGGCGTTACGGCACTGACGCCGGGCTTGCGCCGCAAAGCATCCATGACGTAGTCGCGAAATGCGCCGATGTCGGCAAATCGCTTCTCGCCGGCACTGCCATCATCGGATTCGGTGGCCAGCCAAGAAAAAATCCCCATTGCAACCACTACCCTCCGCGAAACTCTTCGCAACGTAGCCATGTTTCCCCTGCATTGCACCGATGTAATTCACTAGGCCCCTTCCGCCACGATCTCTCTTCCGATCAGCCAGCGGCGGATTTCGCTGGTGCCCGCGCCGATCTCGTAGAGTTTCGCGTCGCGCAGCAGCCGGCCGGCGGGGAAGTCGTTGATGTAGCCATTGCCGCCGAGCAGCTGGATCGCGTCGAGCGCCATCAAGGTCGCTTTCTCGGACGCGTAGAGGATGCAGCCGGCGGCATCCTTGCGGGTCGTCTCCTTGCGGTCACAGGCAGCGGCAACGGCATAAACGTAAGCGCGGCAGGCGTTCATCGTGGCATACATGTCGGCGAGCTTGCCCTGGACGAGCTGGAACTCGCCGATGGCGCGTCCGAACTGGCGGCGGTCGCGGATATAGGGCGTCACCACGTCCAGGCACGCGGCCATGATGCCGAGCGGGCCACCGGCCAGCACGACGCGCTCATAGTCGAGTCCGGACATCAAAACTTCGACGCCGCGGCCGTGCTCGTAAATGACGTTCTCGAACGGCACGTCGACGTCCTGGAACACGAGCTCGCCGGTGTTCGAGCCGCGCATGCCGAGCTTGTCGAGTTTTTGCGCGACCGAAAAACCCTTCATGCCGCGCTCGATGATGAAGGCGGTGATGCCGCGCGAGCCCATGGTCGGCTCGGTCTTGGCGTAGACGATCAGCGTGCTCGCGTCGGGCCCGTTGGTGATCCACATTTTCGAGCCGTTGAGCACGTAGCGATCGTTGCGCTGCTCGGCATGCAGCTTCATCGACACGACGTCGGAGCCGGCGCCGGTTTCGGACATGGCGAGCGCGCCGATTTTCGTGCCGGCGCACAGATCCGGCAGGTATTTCGCCTTCTGCTCGGGCGTGCCCCAGCGGTTCATCTGGTTGACGCAGAGATTGGAGTGCGCGCCGTAGGAGAGGCCGACCGCGGCCGACGCGCGCGAGATTTCTTCCATTGCCACGACATGCGCGAGGTAGGTCATGCCGGAACCGCCAAAGTCCGGATCGGCGGTGACGCCGAGCAGGCCGAGGCTGCCGAGTTCGGGCCACAGCTCCATCGGGAACTGGTTGGAGCGGTCGATCTCCTGGGCTTGCGGCGCGATCCTCTCCTGCGCGAAGCGGCGCACCATGTCGCGCAGCGCGTCGATGTCCTCGCCGAGCGCGAAGTTAAGCGTGTTCGTGTACACGAGCGGGCTCTCCAACTGTCTTAGTGTCAGCGCCGACGAGGCGCATGGTCATGTCGTGATAGGTGGCGGCGACTTCGTCGACGGACAGTCTCTCATCCGGCCGGAACCAGACGATGACGCCGGTGATCATCTGGATGATCGCCATGGCGGTGAGGCCGATGTCGCCGATGTGGAAGGCGCCTTTGTCGGCGCCGTCGCGCAGGATGAGCCGCAGCTCTTTCTCATAAGCCGTGCGCTGCCTGAGGATGGCGGTCAGCCGCTCCTTCGACAGGCTGCGCAGCTCCATGTTGGAGACGTGCGTGGCGTGGCGGCGCGCGACGTGGAAGCGGATGTGGTTGTCGACGAAGGCGGCGAGGCGCGCGGCAGGCGAGGGGGCAGCGGGCCGTGTTGCCTCCCAGCTCGCGGCGAGCCCCCGCATGTGCTCGTCCATCAGCGTGAAGAGCAGGTCTTCCTTGGTCGGGAAATAGCGGTAGAGCGCGGCGGCCTGCACACCGACCTCTGCGGCAAGCTGGCGCATCGAGACAGCCTCGTAGCCGTGCTTGGCAATCAGCTCGACCGCAGCTTCGCGGATCGCCGCTTCGGTTTTTTCGCCGTCCGAGCCCGTCGTTCGCGCCATCGAATCTCCCTCGCGTTGCCTGAATAAAACATCCGTTCATTTAATTCAAGAGCCATTGCGAAGACGGTTGTGGAGTGGCATGTCCGGCGCTGGTGGAAGGCGAATACCGGCGGATGACGCCGATCCTTGAGGGATGCGAATGCTCTACGCGGTGCTTTGCTACAATGACGAGAAGGAGGTCACGGCCTGGCCTCAGGAAAAAGAAGACAGGGTCATGGCCGACCTGATTGCCGTCCAGGAGAAGATGGTCGCGAAGGGCAAGCTCGGCCCCGTGGCGCGGCTTGCGCCGACGACGCAGGCGACGACGCTGCGCAAATCCAAGGGAAAGCCGATCGTGCTGGACGGGCCGTTCGCCGAGACGAAGGAGCAGTTTCTTGGCTTCTACGTGATCGACTGCGCGGATCTGGATGAGGCCATGGCGTTCGTCCAGGAACTGGCTGTCGCGAATCCCGGGAGCGGCGCCTTCGAGGTCCGGCCGATGGATGTTTTCGTCCCGAACGAAATCAAATCGGCATAGTCGCCGTAGCAGGTCTTGAAAAAACAGTGGACTGAGTCCACTATTTTGAGCGGAGGTATCGCCATGTCCGCCGCTGACCCGCTTGTCTCTGACATCCGCCGCTTCAACCGCTTCTACACCCGCACGATCGGGCTTCTCGACGAGACGCTGACCAAAAGCCCGTTCACGCTGGCCGAGGCACGCGTTCTGTTCGAGCTTGGCGCGGGGCAGACGACCGCGTCCGGCATTGCAGACGCACTGCGTGTCGACGCCGCCTATCTGGCGCGCATCATCGAAAGACACAGGAAGGCCGGGCTGCTGACGGTAACGCCAGCCACCGATGACCGGCGCAGAAAAGTCCTTGCGCTGACGGACAAGGGCAGGGCAGCCCTTGGCGAACTGAAGGCCGCGGCCGACCACGATGTCAGCGAACTGACGAAGCCGCTGGGCAGTGAGGACCGCGCTCGGCTCGCAACGGCCATGGCGACCGTCGAAACTGTGCTTTCGATCAGGCGGCAGCCAGAACCGGTGATGCTGCGGCCGCACGAAATCGGCGATGTCGGCTGGGTGATCGAGCGGCAGTCGCGCATGTATGCCAGCGAATATGGCTGGAACGGCGAATACGAGGCGCTGGTCTGCGAGATCGGCGCGGACTTCATCCGCAACTTCAAAACGGGCAAGGATTTCTGCTGGGTCGCCGAACGCGATGGCGTGCGGCTGGGTGCGGTGTTCCTGATCGGCCGCGCGGACGGCGACGGCCAGCTTCGCATGCTGCATGTCGAGCGCGACGCGCGCGGACAGGGCGTTGGCTCGATGCTGATCGGGCAATGCGTTGAGACCGCGCGACGCGTCGGCTATCCGAAGCTGGTGCTGTGGACGAACGATGTGCTTTCCGATGCGCGGCGGCTCTACGAGCGTGCCGGCTTTATGCTTGCGGAGGAGGAGCGGCACCATTCCTTTGGCAAGGATCTGGTCGGGCAGAACTGGGAGCTGGTGCTGGGGTAGGCGCAGTCAAAGCATCGCGACCCCCTCAGCGTCTCGAGCTTCGCTCGAGCCACCTCTCCCCCGATCGACGGGGGAGAGGAGAGCCGGCCGGACAGTTGTCGCAAATCGCCGAAGCTGCGCTCCTCTCCCCCGGGTAGGGGGAGTGGTGGCCCGAAGGGCCGGTGAGGGGGTGCTTCAGTGCGCGATCGAGAATCCGCCCGGCACATCCGCGGCTGAATCCTCCCGGACATCCACCTTCGCGACCCGCGCCGCGCGTGGACCCGTGTGCAGCTTTTCGACCAGCGCTTCGACGTCAGCACGTGGCCCTGAAACCAGCGCCGACACGGAACCGTCCGGCTCGTTCTTCACCCAGCCGTCGAGTTTGAGCGCCTCCGCCTGCTCCTCTGTCCAGCCGCGGAAAAAAACACCCTGGACGCGGCCCGTCACCGAAACGCGGACGGTGTAGCGATCGTCGGCCATGACATGCTCCAGTTTTCACGCGGCGAGCAGCGCGGTTGATGCGGCGGACAGGGTATCAGTTGCCCCGCGCGGCGGCGAGCGCGCCCGGAAGCTCCTCGGCAAAAATGTCGAGCTCGTGGTCGAGGCCGACGGAGACGCGAATGCAGCGGTCGAGCACGGGCACCATCGGCTTGCGCACGAACACGTCGCGCGACAACAACGCCTGCATCACCTTCAGCGCGTAGGCGCCGTCGGCGCCGCAGTCGATCGTGACGAAGTTGGTCGCGGAGGCAATCGGCTTGAGCTTGTTGTCGCGCGCGATCGTCGCGATGCGCTCGCGGCCGGCCGCGACCTTTTGCGCGACAGTCTTCAGGTAGTCCTGATCGGCAAGTGCCGCGACGCCCGCGATCTGCGCCATCTTGGAGACGCCGTAATGGTTGCGGACTTTTTCCACGTCGCGGATCACCTCGGCGTCGCCGATTGCGTAACCGCAGCGGATGCCGGCGAGGCCGTAAGCCTTGGAGAAGGTGCGCAGCCGCACGACATTCGGCCGCGACACGTCGATCGGCGGCAGCGCTGACGCCGGACCGGTCTCGCCATAGGCTTCGTCGAGGAGAAACATGGTGGTTTCCGGCAGCGCATCGATGAAACGCAAAATGTCGGACGTCTCCCACCAGGTCCCCATCGGATTGTCGGGATTGGAGAGGTAGACCAGCGGCGCGTTCTCGCGCTTCACCGCGGCCAGAAGATCGTCGAGGCTTTCGCGATCGTCCCTGAAGGGCACGGCGACGAGCTTCCCGCCGAACCCTGCGACATGGAAATTGAAGGTGGGATAGGCGCCGAACGACGTGACCACCGGCGTGCCGTCTGTCGCATACATGCGCACGAGCAGATTGAGCAGGCCGTCAATGCCTTCGCCGACCACGACATTGTCGTAACCGACGCGATAGAAATCGGCGAGCGCGGCTTTCAGATCGTGATTGTCCGGATCGCAATATTTCCACATCTCGGGTGCGGCGGCGTTCATCGCCGCGATCACCGAAGGCGCGGGGCCGAAGGAGGATTCGTTGGCGCCGATGCGGGCGCGAAACGGCCGGCCGCGCGTACGTTCCTGCTGCTCCGGTCCGACGAAGGGAACGGTCGCGGGCAGCGAGGCGACAAGCTTGGTGAGCGGCGGACGAGCGGGCATCGAGGCAATCCAGTTTGGGCGCGCGGACGCTATTTTGAAATCGTCCGGCAGGCAACGGCGGCAGAGGTCAGAACTGGCGCGCGATCTCCGACAGCGCCGCAATTTCGCGAATCGTGCACGCCTCGTCGCTCGGCTCTGGGCGGGACGAGAATTTGGCCAGCACGACGCGGCTCGTCGGATCGCACCAGAGCCACTGTTCGTGAATGCCGACGCCGTAGAACGAGCCGCGACCGTCGAGCACGTCATACCAGCAGGAGCGGTAGCGGCCGCCGGGCATGGCGTTGTAAAAATTGCCGTCGATCCAGGCCTGCCGGTCGCCGTTGGAAAACATGTCGGCGATCCAGTCGGCCGGAACGATTTGCGCGCCGTCGGCGGCGCGGCCGTTGCGCATCACAAGCTCGCCCATGCGCGCGAGATCGCGCAGCGTGACCGAGATGCCACCGGCGGCGCGCGCCGTGCCGATGCGGTCGACGGTGACCTCGGCAGCACCCTTCGCGCCCATCGGTTGCCAGAGGTGCGTCGCCATGAATTCGTGCAGCCGCATGCCCGTGGCGCGTTCGACCACGATGCCGAGCAGATCGGAATTGGGCGAGGCGTAGAAGAATGTCTTGCCGTGCCCGCCGCCTTTGGCCCGCAGCGAGGCGAAGAACTCGAGCATGGTTTCCGGCTCCGTGCCTGGATCCTGCGGGTTCCACAGCGTGGCGCGGCGGTAGCGGTTAAACGCGCCGTGGCGGTCGAGATAGTTCTCCTCGAAATCGAGGTCGACGGTCATATCGAGCAGATGGCGGACGGTCGCGCTCTCGAAGGTCGAGCCGGCGATCTCCGGCACGTAGTGAGCGACGCGCTTCTCGACATCGAGCTTGCCATCACCGACGGCGATGCCGGCAAGCAGGCCGGTCACCGATTTCGAGATGGAGAAGATGATATGCGGCTTGGCCGGGGCGAAATGCGGCGCGCGCCATTCGTCGAGAAACTGTCCGTCGCGCAGGATGGCGAAGGCATCGGCATGCGTGGCGGCGAGATGATCCGCCAGGCTGTGTTTGCGGCCTTCGTGGCTGACTTGCAGCGAACCGATGAGGCCGGGGGAGGTGACAGACGCCTCCGCGCCTGCGGGCTCCGCGATTCGCGCCGTCGGCACAAACTCCGAGACATTCTGGAACGAGAAATGCGTGTTCGGGTGAACACGCCAGTCGGCGAGCGTGATGTCGTGGCGCGCGGGAACATTTGAAGCAGGCACGGGAAAACTCGGCGGCGGTTGACCGCCGGATTTATTCAGGCCGATGCGTCGCGTGCAACGAAAAAGCCCGGCGGAAAATGACGGGCTTTCGAGATTCGGCTAGGCCAGCCCACGATGTCACGCGCCGCCGAAAAAGCAAAAACCCGGCGCTTTCGCGCCGGGTTTTGAAGAGACGATCCATTGCCGCTTAGAAAGCGCGGTCGAAACGGATGATGCCTTCCCAGCTCTCGACCTCGGTGGTGTAACGCACTTCCGGACGAATCTGGAGACCGTCGATCGGGCGCCAGTCGAGGCCGGCGCTGACCTGCCAGATGTCGTCTGAGAAAGCTGTGTCATCAAACCACTGCACCGAACCCTGAACGGCAAAAGTCTCGGTGACGTCGACCCGCGCGAACGGCAGGAACGACCACTCGGACACGCCGCCGCCCGGGCTGAAGATCGCATAGACGCTCGGACCGGAGCTGTAGAAGGCCTGCACGCCGATCGTGACCGGCGCGAAGTTGACCTCGGCACGGGCCTTCGCGCCCCACTCGTCGGTCAGCATGTCATAGCCGGCCATCGCGCCGACCCAGAAGGACTCGGCCGTGTACTTCACGCCGCCTTCGATGCCGACGTCGAAGTCGGAGGTGGCGCCGAGTTCGATGACGCCGAGAGCCGCGGCGAACGCGCCCGACTCATAGGTGTAGGAGAGTTCGCCGGTGTTGTTGTAGGCGTAGTTGCCTTCGAACGGTCCAAGCGTGTTGCCGTAGCCGAGGAAGCGCGAATAGAGCGTATCCGTCTTACCGAGGCGGATGGTGCCGGCGCCCTGGATCAGTTCGATGAAGACCTGATCGGCGTAAGCCGCGTTGCCGTCAAGGCTGTGCCAGTCGAAATGCGCATCGACGTAACCGCGCAGCGTGCCCCACTCGCTTTCGGTGCGGGCGTCGACGTTCAACTGGAAGCGCGCGAATTTGGAGAATTCGTCAACGAGGTCGTCGCTGTAATAGTACGCCTCGTAGCGCATGTAGCCGCCGAGCTTCAGGCAGGTCTCGGTGCCCGGGATGTAGAAGAAGCCCGCGCCGTAAATGTCGCAGACCCGCACGTACTCGACCGGCTCCGGCTCCGGAACCACGACGACCGCGTCGGCGGCGCGCGCACCGGTCACCGCGACAAGGGCCGCAGCCGTGCCGAGAAGAAGGCTCTTGATGGTCATGAAATTCTCCAGGTCCGAAATCGATTCTGCCCGTTTGGAAAATCGCCAGGCCGAACTGAAATCCCCCTCGGCCAAAGCGGCACCCGAACCGCATGGCAAAATGTGTCGCCGTTTTTTGGAGCCGGTTCAACAAGAATGGCAGGAATCCGGCGGTTTGGCGGTTGGATCAAGACGCGCTGTTGCCCGAAAGCCACGCTTTATTGAGCGCAAAACGGGCAAAGCGGAGTTTTGCCCTCAGGAAAGGCGGGCGGCGATGCACGCCGAAGCAGGTTGCTCAATTTGCGGGCAGGGGGACCGAATCAGCCGCGGCAGCCGATGGGGCTTTTCGGTGCAGCCCCGGTGCAAAGGCCGAATTGCCGCCGTGACGGCGGGCGTGGCCGGCAGGCCGTCGCCTATGCTAGCGATGGCGGCGCGGCTTCTGCTCCCCATATCTCCATATTGGATGCGGTTCGGAGCTGCAGTCCGACAGGCAAATCCGCATGTTGCTTCCCGCGCCGCTTTTCTTTATCGAGCGGTGCGCCGGAGAGGTGGCCGAGTGGTCGAAGGCGCTCCCCTGCTAAGGGAGTAGACCTCAAAAGGGTCTCGTGAGTTCGAATCTCATCCTCTCCGCCATTTTTGTTTGCAGCCAACAAATGGGGCGGCGCTTGCCTCTCGCGAGGAGTTTGCCTCAGCCGTCCCCAGATCCTCAAATGACTGCGAAGTCTGCCGCGGTAACCACTGGCTTGTTCTGGAGCGTGGCAAAATGCACCGCAGCCGCGGAGCCAGATCCGTCACTGTCGTAGAACAGCTGTCCGTTCGTCTTGTTATAAATGATCCGGTCGTCAGCATCCTTTGTCGCAGTCGACAGAGTGAAGGCTGCGCCCTTCAGCGCGCCCACCACACCGACCTTTGTGAATACGGCATTCTCGAGTTGAATCGTATCATTGCCAACGTTGAAATCGTAGATGATGTCTCGGTTGGCAGCCGTCAGAGCGACGTCGAAAATCACGCTGTCGTTGCCAGCACCTCCCCGAAGCTTGTCCGCGCCGAGTCCGCCGACCAGCTTGTCGTTACCGGCGTTTCCAGCGATGGTGTCGACCTTCTTCGTGCCCGTAATGACGTTCGCGCCGGCATTGCCATTCAGCGTCAAGCCACTGGTGACGGAAGCGGCATTCAAATTGACAGCCGCGGTGCCATTCACCGCTCCGGTTGCGGAGGTGATTTCGGCAATTTCGACGAACTTCGTTTTGCTGGAAAGCGTCAGAGTTTGGCCCGACGTAGTTGATGTGAACCGTATCCGGTCGAGGCTGCCGGCGCCGCCGTCAATCGTCTCACCTGCACCATGCTCATTCGATGCAGCGACGAGGAAGGTATCGTTACCAGCTTTGCCGGCGAGCTGATCCATTCCTCCCTTTCCATCGAGAACGTTGGCCCCGCTATTGCCGTCGAGTTTGTTCGCAGCATTGTTGCCAGTCGCATTGAGGCGGGCGTTTCCGGAGAGGATAATCGCCTCGACGTTTTGAGGCACGGTAATAGACACCTCAGTCAGGATGGTGTCAGTACCTTCGTCTGCTCGCTCATATATCTTCACCGACGTGTTCTTGCCTACGGCGTACCGGTCGTCGCCCGTTAATCCGAATGCAAACTTGTCGTTCGCGGAGATGTCCAACTCGTCTTTGGTCTCAGTTCCCAGGGCGAGCGCAATTGGTGTCGGCGAACTCGCAAAATTGGACCGAACACTTACGGCAAACGGCGTCGCGTAGAACGCTGCGAACGTTGTCTCGTGCGCAACGCCGATAAGGCGGTCTAGTGTTTTCTGATACAGGTCCGCGCTGTGCTCATCCAGCGGCACCAGCGTCCATGGGATGTTCACGAGGATGTCGACGCCGTACCGTGTCCCCCGGACACCCTGCATCGCAACCTCGTCGCCAGTGTGAACTATGTTGACTAGCTTGTTCTTTATTTGCGCCTCGACGCTGGACTGAAGGGTTTCACTCCCCGGCGAACCAAATGTCACGGCGCGAATGTTGGAGTGGACTTCGATCAGTTCGGCCATTGCTAGTTGCACCAGCGCCCCACCGAGGCTGTGACCGCTTAGGAGAACCGTCTCTATATCGTGGTCGGCGGCCAAGAAGGAGTTCGCGCTGGTAATCAGCGGCTCAAAAGCTTCAAAAAGCTCGTCCCATCCATTGCCGACCTGAAATTGCAGTTCGTCGATGGAGTCGGACCCTCTGAAAGACAGCGATAGCGTCCGGCCCAAACTGTCTACATCTCCCTGGAGCACAGCAGCGCTTTGGCCCAAGTCTTGTGGCAGCAAACTTTTTGCCATGTACTGGCCGTCGTCAAAACTATACGTCCAAAGGCCCTGTTCGACCGGTTTCATTCTGAGCTGAATGGCTGAAACTGGTAACCAGCCACGACCGATTGCCGGTGATACGGTGGCGTTGTCATAGCCGGCTTCCCACGCGAGCGGCTGGGGGCCAGCGGCGAACGGGCGCCCTCCATAAGCGTCTACCTGAAGTCTCGCGACTTCATGAAACAGCGTCGATCGTGGCGCCTCGACAGGATTGTCGATTGGGTCCTCGAAACTTAGCGATTCGATGTTCTTGAACGTGACTGTCGAGGATTCTGTTTGCCCTCCCAAGGATATCTTCGTTTCAAGTTCGTCCGGTGCCGAAGGGTCAAAATTCTCGAACAGAACATCAATCTGATAGTCGGAGGCCGCCCCCTGAAGTCCGATGCCATCGCCGGACTGTTCGTTGTCACCCCCATCGATCGTATGGCTAAAACTCGGGTCACCACCAAACCACAGGTCGAGATAAGAAAAGTGGTCGTTTCCAGCTCCGCCTAGATACTGGTCGGCCCCTTGGGTCGCAAAAATGACGTCGTCATCCTCTCCGGTATCAATCAGGTCGTCGCTATCGGTGCCTCTGACCTCGTCATTGCCGCCCCAAGTCGCGATACGGATCGCGAAGTCGTCGCTGTAGCGCTCACCAGGGTCCCACAACTGAACGCTGTCGTCGCCATTCGCGGTTTCGATTGATTCGACTTCATCGACCCGGTCGCCACCGTCAAGATCGCCCTGGGCGCCGCTATTGATAATGATGCCGAGATTAGCGACGAAATTCTCTTGCTCATAGAAAAGCTCATCGATGCCTGCGCCGCCTTCGATTTCGTTTTCATCACCGGCCTTGATGACCTCACGAAGCTTGTCGTTGCCGGCCCCGCCAATCAGGGAATCTGCGCCAAGGCCACCGCTCAACTCGTCTTCGCCTTCACCGCCCTCCAAAGATTCGTTCGCATCGCTGCCTGCAATCTTGTCGTTTCCAGCCTCTCCCAGAACCTCAATGTCAAAGTCTTCACTGTAGGCCGATTCAGGGGCAATAACTCTGATGTTGTCATCCCATTTCGTGGCGCGGATATATTCAACGCCGACGACTGAATCGCCCTCGTTCAATGTGCCATCGATGCCGCCGTTGATGACGACGCCTACCTCATCTTCATCGAACAGACCGTAGATGAGGTCATCGATACCCTCGCCGCCGTCAATTTCGTTTCGATCGCTGCCGCCCGACCACTCCGCGATCGTGTCATCGCCGCCGCCTCCGGTTATGACATCGGAGCCTTCTTCACCGCTGACGTTTGATCCCTGATCACCATCGACGATGATGTGGTCATCACCAGTTGATCCGCCGATGCTCACCGCTTGCGTCCAGTCGATCAATTCGGCGTAGGTCGACGCGAGAACTTCGTTGATGGTCGGGCCTGCCCCCGATGGGCCACCGATATTTATGTCGATGCCCGCAGAATAATTTGCGACGTCTTCCACGGTCTGGCTGCGGCTGATGCGCCAATATCGGTAAGTTGGATCCTCGTTCTCATTTTGGATGACGCTGTGGAGCACAAAGAAAAAGGAATTATTGCTCTCTGGAATTGTCGAGACAGGCCCCTCCAGTGAAGCTTCGATGCCACGGAGTGAAACGCCATTGGCAAGAATTAGCGCCTTGTCGCCCTCCGAATATCCGGCTGGAGTAAGCGTGCCGTCCCCAATCAGTTGTGTGGCGAAATAGCCTGTAGACCGCATATCCAGCGGATAACTGGACAAGGCACCAAATTCGGTAAAGTAGCTCAATTATTCCCCCACGCTGACAATTAGGGAACGGTAGGCTAATCGCAAATTTTCTGCATGATCAATTTAGCCTAAGCAACCGGATATTGTGGCCAGGATATGATCGGCACAACGATAACGTTTCAGCACTTAGTACAGTAATAAAGATTCGTGCAGCTGAGCTGACACTTATCAACTCGCGTGGACAGTTGAGCGATAACCGTGCGGAATCGGTTCACCCGCCAAGCATACGGTCAATCGACCCCGAATGGCCGGAGCTGACAGAGCCACCGTAGCGCATGCATCTGCGGTGGCCTCTTATGATTATGACGGTGCGCGACGCGGCGCGTCAGACCTCGAATCTATCCGGTGGAAGGGGAGCCATAGCCGCTGCCGTTCCAAACATGGCTCGCTTTTTAGGTCGATTGGAGCCGGTGCTACGCCGACTCCGACGGACTCTCCCTGACGCGCTCAACCGTTTCGCGAAACGCATGCGAGAACTGCGCAGTAGACTCACCGCCCACATCAGCGGTCGGTTTTCACCACATTTCGCGTGCCGCCGGATTTACCGTGTTCCGCCCGATTCTTCGGCCCGGCTCCCGGATTCGGCTCGATTCCATGGGGCCGCGGGGCACGCCGCGCCGCGCTGGTAAACAAAAGCTTTCGAAACCGGGCGAATTCGTGGCTTTTGTGCAACAGGGATTGCGGATAGCGCGTGGGACAGCGCTGCGGACTGTCGATCCTTGTTGAACGTGCAGCGGGCGTGGGTAATTGTCCGCTGCGAAGAGGGGGCACGCCAGTGTCACTTTTTCAGTCTTTGGGGATGGGGCAGGGAACGCTGTCCTTCAGCAAATAAGACCCAGACCCGCTTATTAACTTTGACTGGAGGTCAGAAAATGAACATCAAGAGCCTTCTCCTCGGCTCGGCTGCGGCCCTCGTCGCAGTTACCGGTGCACGCGCCGCTGACGCGGTTGTCGTGGTTCCGGAGCCGGAGCCCGTCGAATATGTTCGCGTTTGCGACATCTACGGCGCCGGCTTCTTCTACATCCCGGGCACCGAGACCTGCTTGGCCATCGGTGGCTACATGCGTTACCAGGTCCACTATCAGGATCAGGATATCATTGGCGACGACTTCTGGAAGTTCGCACGCTTCCAGCTGAACGTCGACGCTCGCTCGGAAAGCGAGTGGGGCACGCTGCGTGGTTATGCTGAAGGTCGTTTCGACTGGCACAGCCTGACCGGCAACTCGGCCTATGTGAACCAGGTGTTCATCGAGCTCATCCAGGGCGCCGGCACCATCCGCCTCGGTAAGACGGATACGCTGTATGCTCGCTTCCTGGGCTATGGCACGCCGTTCGGTCCGTTCGATGGCTCGTACGCCTTCAACAACACGGGCGAACTGTCGTACACCTACAATGCTGGCGCGTTCAGCGCCGCTCTCGGCGTCATCGAGCTCGGCTCGACCGTCGGCGCGGACAGCGACTTCGACGTCGGCATCGAAGGCGGCGTCAAGTTCACCGGCGATTCGTTCTGGATCGGCGCGATGGCTGGCTACGACATGTTCAGCGAAGAGTGGGGCGCGAAGGGCCGTGCAGAGGTCTCGTTTGCTCCGATCACCATCGGCGCGATGGTGTTCTACAGCTCCGGTCCGAGCGTCTACGCGATCTTCAGCCCGGCTGGCGGCTTCTCTGAGCTGTCCGCTGCTGCTTACGCGAAGGTTGACGTGACCGAGTCCCTCGCTATCGCTGGTGCGGTACAGTGGTTCGATGACACGCCGGTGTTCGCCGACGACGTCTGGCAGTTCACTGCTGGTCTCGACTGGCGTCCGATCTGGAGCGGTGGCCGTGGCCTCCGTATCCGTCCGGAAGTGCAGTACACGACCGAAATCGAGCAGCTGCGCGTTGCAGTTCGTTTCGACCGCGCTTTCTAATCAGCTGATCGCTGCTTAGTTGGAAAACCCGGCGCCATGGCGCCGGGTTTTTCTTTTTGGGATCAGGTGCCGCGAGGCGCAGAGGACGAAATGCCCGCCTGGCTAGGCGAGCGTCGAGCTGCGTCTGTCGATTCGCGCCAGGAATGTTGAAATGATCGTCGGCAGATTGCCGGTTTCGAGCAACGGCGCGTGGCCCTGGCCTTCGACGGTCGCCGCCTGCAGATCTGCATGGCGCCTTGCCATTTCGTCCAGCGTCTCCGCCGCGACCAAGCGCGAATTGCCGCCGCGGATCGCCAGCACGGGAATGTTGGCCAGCGCCATGAACTGCGGCCACAAATCCGGCAGCGGCTTCTCGAGGTCGAGACCCTTCATCGTCTTCAACAGGTTCTGGTCGAACTCCGGCACCAGGCCACGCTTTTCTTGCCTGTAGAAGGCGCGAACCATGCGCTCCCAGTCCGATTCGTCAAGCGCGCCAAAACTGCCGCCGACCGCCGCCTTCTGAATGGCGACCGCTTCCTCGAAGGTCTTGGGGCGCGGAGCGCGTTCGAGATAGGTACGAATCAGCATCAGGCCCTCGGTCGATACGACGGGACCGATGTCATTGAGAATCGCAGCCTTGAGAATTGCCGGCCGCAGCGCCGCGAGCACCATGATGATCAGCCCGCCGCGCGACGTGCCGATGAAGGCTGCCTTCTCGATACCGCAGGCGGTGAGGCCGGCAAGCACGTCACGCGCCTCGACGAGAATGTCATAATTCTTCCAGTTCGGATCATGCTCCGAATTGCCGCGGCCGCGATAGTCGAAAGCGATCACCTGCCGGGGTGCATCGCCATCTCCGGCAAGATGCATGGCGATCTCATGGAAATCGCGCGAGTTGCGCGTCAGGCCGGCGAGACACACGACAGGCAATCGGCCCGGATGATCCTCGCCATAGACCGCGGCGTAGAGTCTGAGCCCGTCCTCGGATGTATAATAGACGTCAGTTCTTTTGACGGACATGGGCCGCTCCGCGCTGATTAGCGTCAGTGCTAGCGGGTTCGGCTGGTTTGAATCAAGCTGCGGCGAAGATCGCCCGTCTGCCTCAGCGGCCTTTGACGAGGTCGTCGGCGAGATTGAACTCGCCGGAGAGGCGGGTCTTGTAGACCTGATAATTCTCCATCACGCGCTGCACGTAGCTGCGCGTTTCGGTGAAGGGAATGCGCTCGATCCAGTCGACGACGGTGTCAAGATCTTTGCCGCGCGGATCGCCGTAACGCTTCACCCATTCCTGCGCGCGACGCGGACCGGCATTGTAGCCCGCGAAGGTCAGCACATAGGAGCCGGTGAAGCGGCCGAGCTGCTCGCTGAGGAAGGATGCGCCGAGTGTGGCATTGTATCCGGCGTCGGTGGTGAGTCGCGCCTTGGAATAGGGCAGCCCGGCTTTCTTGGCGACATCCTGCGCGGTGCCGGGCAGGAGCTGCAGCAGACCGAGCGCGCCGGCATGCGAGACCGCGCCGACATTGAATTCGCTTTCCTGCCGCGCGATCGCATAGGCGAGCGCCTCACCGGCAGTGGAAATCTCCGCCGTCTGCGGGATGGCGCCGACAGGATGCGTCAGCGCGCCGATGTCGAGGCCGCGCGAGGCGCCGAGCTTGGCGAGCCGAAGTGCCGAATAATGATCGCCGCGCCCAGCAACCATCGCGACGAGCAAGGTGAACTCGCCAGGCGCCTCCAACTGCCGCGCAAGCTCGCGATAAAGCTGACCGGCAAGCGTGGCGTGACCGGTGCGTTCGAGACGGCGGATTGCCTGCACCGCTTCACGCCGCTCAAAGGTCACGCGGTCGGAGATGGTCGGTTCAGGCGCTTTCACTTCGATGATGCGGCCAAGCTTTACCGCGGCAAGCTGGCCGTAGAAGGCGGTGCCGTATGCGGCGGCCTTCTCATAATAACTCTTAGAGTCGCCCGGGCCGCCGGCTTCGGCAGCGCGGCCCAGCCAATAATAGGCACGCGACAGCGTGATCGGTCCCTCGGCGAGTTCGGCGATGCGAGTGAAATGTTTTGCGGCGGTTGCGGGATCGTTCAGCCCGCGCAGCGCATACCAGCCGGCGTGGAACTCGGCGTCGGCAGCGCTCGTCGGGCTTTCGGCAGAGTGCGCGGCGGCGAGTTTGTATGCCGTCTTGATGTCGCCGTGGTCGACCAGCTCACGCGACAGCACGCGACGATCGACCCACCATTCGTCCGGATCGACCAGCGCTTCGGCGCCTGTCGGCGCCTTCAGCATCACATTCGCCGCGGCGGCGAAGTCCTTTTTCCGGCGAAGATATTTCGCTTCGGCGAAGGCATAACCCGCGCTGCGCTCCGCAGCCGGAACGGCGTCGAGTAGCTTGCGCGCATTCTTGTCACCCCGGAGTACTGCGGCCCACGCCTTGGCGAGGCTCGGCGCCTCTGCAAGCTTGGCGACACGTTCGGCAGAACGCACGCGCTCCTCGTAGAGCATCTTCTCCATGCGCACGCGGTGATCGGCGGTGGTGAGCACATCGCCGAACTCCTTGATGATGCGCTGTTCGTCCGTCGCCTCGAGTTTCTCGAAGCGCCACAGTTTGGACAGCGCCGCCCGCGCGGCCGGCTTGTCACCGAGCAGAACATGCGCGCGGGCAAGTGCGATCGTGCCCTGCACGGTTTCGGGTGGAGCATCGGAGAAGAGAGCGATGAAATCCTTCGGCGCGAGCTTCTCGCGCGACACGGCCCGCTCCCGGTTCTTACGCAGCGTGTCGGCGCCCGGCCAATCAGCCATATCACGCACCACCGCGTCGAGCTCGTGACTCGCCAGCGCGCCGTCCATGGCGAGCGCCCAGGTCAGGATGCGGCGGTCGAGCGATTTTCCGTCGAGGCCGTCACGGATCTTCACCGCATCGGCGGCTTCGCCCTTGGCAAGCGCATCGAGGCCTGCCTTCAGGATGGCGATCCTGCCGAACTCCGACACGCCGCCGTCGAGCAGCCCGAAGCGCGCGCTGAGCGCCGAGGTGATCGCGCTCTTGTCGACCGGCTGGCCGACATAGGCGTTCGGCCTTAGGTTAGGCCCAAGATCCGGCATCGACACGGCCTCGCCCGACATGGCGAGCGGAACCGCGGCGAGAACCGCGCCTGCGACGATCAAACTGGGCTGCCTTGCCTTCGTCATCGATCCCTATTCCGGTCACACTGGTGTGGGACGGCGTTTCAAACGCTAGCGCTTTATGGTGAATGGCGCGTAAAACCGCGCTTCAAGCCGCGAGCTACCCTCCAAACGGCCCTTCTGCTGGTCCAGAGTGGCAAGACTATGGTAGGGCCAGCCTGTTTCGGTTAGATCAATTCTGCTCTAAACGCCGCCGTGCGGGCTTTTCCGCGCATTTTAAGAAGGAGTTGCCCTGAAAATGTTCCGAGGATCGCTCACCGCGCTTGTGACGCCGTTCACGAAGGGCGGAGCCGTCGACGAGAAAGCGTTCGCCGCTTTCGTGGACTGGCAGATCCAGGAAGGGACGAAAGGGCTGGTGCCGGTCGGCACGACGGGCGAGTCCCCGACTCTGACCCACGAAGAGCACCGCAAGGTCGTCGAGATCTGCGTGAAGACCGCGAAGGGCAGGGTGCCTGTCGTGGCCGGCGCGGGCTCGAACAACACGGCGGAAGCCGTCGGACTGGTCGAGTACGCCGAAAAGGTGGGAGCGGACGCGGCGCTCGTCGTCACGCCTTACTACAACAAGCCGACGCAGCGTGGGCTCTACGAGCACTTCGCGGCGGTCGCCAAGGCGACGAAGCTGCCGATCTTCATCTACAATATCCCGCCGCGCTCGGTGATCGACATGATGCCGGACACGATGGGCAAGCTCGCGCACGACTTCAAGAACATCGTCGGCGTGAAGGACGCGACCGGCAAGGTCGAGCGCGTCTCGGAGCAGCGCATCACCTGCGGCAAAAACTTCATCCAGCTTTCGGGCGAGGATGCCTCCGCGCTCGGCTTCAACGCGCATGGCGGCGTCGGCGCGATCTCGGTGACGTCGAATGTCGCGCCTCGGCTTTGCGCGGAGTTCCAGGAGGCGACGCTGGACGGCGATCGCGACCGGGCGATCGAACTGCAGGACCGGCTGATGCCGCTGCACAAGGCGATCTTCATCGAACCGGGCCTGTGTGGTACGAAATACGCGCTGTCGCGGCTCGGCAAGGTCGAAAACATTGTGCGCTCGCCGCTGGTGACGATCGAGGCGTCCACCGCCGAGAAGATCGACGCCGCGATGAAGCATGCAGGCCTTCTGAACTGAGTTCGGCTTGCTCAACTAAGCCCGGCACACCACTTACGGCATCATGAATCAGGTTCGCAAGGCCGACCCCAACAACAAGACTGTTGCTGAAAACCGCAAGGCTCGCTTCTCTTACGAGGTGATCGACACGGTCGAGGCCGGCCTCGTGCTGACTGGAACCGAGGTGAAATCGCTGCGGCAGGGCCAGGCGAATATCCAGGAATCCTACGCCTCGCTGGAGGGCGGAGAGTTCTGGCTGATCAACTCCTATCTGCCGGAATATCTGCAGGCCAACCGCTTCAACCATGAGCCGCGCCGGCGGCGGAAGCTTTTGCTCAACAAGCGCGAAATGGCCAAGCTCGGACAGGCCGTCGATCGCGAAGGCATGACGATGGTGCCGCTAAAAATCTACTTCAACGACCAAGGCCGCGCGAAGCTATTGCTCGCAGTTGCGCGCGGCAAGAAGCTGCACGACAAGCGCGAGACGGAAAAGCAGCGCGACTGGGCGCGCGACCGCTCACGGCTGATGAAGGAACGCGGGTAGGCTCAGCTGCCGGTGGGGGCAACAGGAGAAGGCCCGATCATGAGTCCGCTATTCCGCAAACTCGACAATCATATGCTCCGGGTGAACGACCTCGACGCTGCGATTTCATTCTACCGGGACAAGCTGGGCCATGGACTCATCTGGCGCAACAAAGACGCAGCCGGTTTTGCCCTTCCTGAGACGGACGCGGAACTTGTCGTTCACCTCCGAATCGGCCCGGAGACCGACATATTGGTGCACGACGTCGACAGTGCCTTCGCAACATTTCTCAGTGCAGGCGGCGAAACGGTGGAGGAGCCCTTCGACATTCCGATCGGCCGCTGCGCACGCGTGCGCGATCCGTTCGGCAACGTGCTAGTCATTCTGGATCAGTCGAAGGGGTCGCTCGCGACATCGGCTGATGGACAGGTTGTCGGCGTCAAACCCCACGACTCCTAGGCGAATAGCTGCGC
>DATJTE010000205.1:0-6598 GCA_035503715.1 Rhizobiaceae bacterium
ACTGAATGCCAGCGGCATTGCCGGGATCGAGCGCTACCTTCTACGCTACTTGGCACAAGAGAAGATGGCGTCCCTCCGATCCGCCGTCGGTCGTAAGGCTTCTGAACTCGTCGCCGAGTCGGAAGCCAACGTGTCGCTGAGGATGCGTACTTTGGAAATGCCGATTGAGGATCTAGCGAAGCGCGGCGCGACTCTCCAAGAAGCGTTGGGTCGAATTTCGGGCGAAGAGCGCGTGATCCGCGACCTGCTGGCAGGGGATCGCCGACGTGCGGTCGAGCAACTGGAAATGCACGCCGAGCGACTGCGTCAGAGAGGTCGCCAATGTCTGACGGAAGTGCTGGAAAAGATCCTGTCGCAATCGGGCCAGGCGAACCTTGAAAGCGCGGCGCAGGAGGCCGTGGCGACAGCAATTCCAGAATTCTTTGAGGGGGAGCTTACTGAGACTTCGAAGGCGTTCAGCCGGACCGTTGAGGAGATCTTGGCGCGGCATCAGACGCGCATCGACGAACTCGTCAATCTCGTTCGCCGCACAGCGGCCGACCTCTTCGACGTGCCTTACGCGGCGTCGGCCGAATCAGAACGCTTCAAGCTTGGCCAAGAACCCTACTGGGTCACTCAAAAATGGAGTGACAGGTTGTTTTCGCTTCCAACCGGCCTCGTCGATCGGCTGTTGCCGACGGGTCCGCGCAAGGCGCGGCTGCGGGCACAGCTGCAGGAGCAAGCAAGCGAGTTGGTCCAACGCAATGTCGAGAATCTTCGCTGGGCGACGCTGCAAGGCCTCGACAACACCTTCCGTCGCTTTACAACGATGCTCGAAGAGCGGCTGTCGGATGCCATCGAAGCAACGCAAGGCGCGGTCAAAGCAGCGACGACGACGCGGTCTACGGTTTCAGATCGCGTCGGTGCACAGCTTGCGACGTTGCGACAGATATCTGGCGCCCTTGCGACCTTACGGGCAGAGTTGGCCGACAGCTCGCCGAGAACCTTGCGTGGCGACGGTCTCGCCCCTGCCGGGTAAACGCTTGATTTGATGAGATGATTGCACTAACGTCTCGACACTGAGGGGATGGGGTCCCCCTTGAACCGCCGAAGAGGCTGATGGCTCCTGCTGCGCGTCTGGCGCGGGGGGTATCGCTATCGCCGAAATCCGCCACGCCTTCGCCTCCTTCGTTAGGAGCAGGTCATGCGGCGGTGGTTCGGAATCTTGATCGTCCCCACATCGCAACGCGGCGTGCAACGGCACGGCGCAGACCGAAACTTCCTTGGGCATGCGATACGTTGCGGCCTGCGACCGCTGAGATCACCGCAGCCTGTCATTTCCAGCCTCGTCGTCACAGCCAGTGAAGCGGTGCCCCACCCCACCGCGGCGCCGTCATGCCTCCTCCGATCGGTCCTTCAGGCTTCCAGCCAGGACCGGGCGTGCAGGCCGGCCGGCCGTAGGCCGGAGCCTTGGCGACAGACAGAGCCGCCGCGCCCCGTCTGAGGTGCATCATGTTCGAACGAAAGCTCGCCGCCTTCATCAAAACCGGAAGCCTCACGATCATTCGCACCAACGGCAGGCGTATCCACCTCGGTGAGACCATCGACAGTTCACCCCAGCTCACGGTCGTGGTGCGATTAACGCGCCGCTTTGTGGCGCTCAAGCTCATGCTTCGTCCAGACCTCTATTTCGGTGAAGCCTATATGGATGGCGCGCTCGTGATTGAGCAGGGCACGCTATGGGACCTCTTCAAGCTCTGCGGCCAGAACTTCGTAAACCAGCGTCTGTGGCGACGCCCCTGGTTCGTGCGCATCTTTCGAACGGTCGCTCGCCCATTTCAGCAGCATAACTCGCTTCGCGCGGCGCGACGAAACGTTGCCCACCACTACGATCTGTCGGAACTCCTCTTTCGCGCCTTCCTTGATGACGATATGCAATATTCCTGCGCCTACTTCCGCGATCCGTTGCTCACGCTGGACGAGGCGCAACAGGCGAAGAAGCGACACATCATCGCCAAGCTTTTGCTCGAGCCCGGGCATCGAGTGCTCGACATCGGATGCGGATGGGGCGGCTTGGCCATATCCATCGCTCAGGCCGAGGCTGTACAGACCACCGCCGTAACACTCTCCAAAAAACAACTCAGCGTCGCGCGAAGCCGCGCGAAAGATGCCGAAGTCGACCATCGCGTCACTTTCGAGCCCAAGGATTACCGCGAGATCTCGGGCTCTTTCGATCGCATCGTCTCGGTCGGCATGTTCGAGCATGTGGGAAGGCCCAACTACCAAGCGTTCTTCAACAAGATCTCTGCGCTGCTCACCGATGAGGGCGTCGCTCTCATGCACTCGATCGGCCGGATGGACGGCCCGGGACTGACGCAGGCCTGGACGCGAAAATACATCTTTCCGGGCGGGTATATCCCTGCCTTGTCGGAAGTCCTGCCGGCAGTCGAGCGAGCCGGCCTCTGGGTCACCGACATTGAGATTCTTCGCCTTCACTATGCGGAGACCTTGCGTGCCTGGCGGGAGCGCTTTCTAGAGAATCTGTCGCTCTTGCAAGGCGCCTACGATGAACGCTTCCGTCGCATGTGGGAGTTCTATCTCGCCGGCAGCGAAATGGCATTTCGCTACGACAATCTGATGGTCTTCCAGCTTCAGCTTGCGAAACGAGTAGATGCCGTGCCTTTGACCCGCGATTACATTTTCGAGCACGAGCGCGTCAAGGACGCCGCGCAGACGCGAGCGCCGGCCTAGAGCTCATGCACCCCTTGCGCGCCACGGAGGTATTAGATGGATCTGACGGAATACGAAAGGGCCAAGTTTGAGCTCGCCGCGATCCTGCGCGATGCTGCGGTGGTTCTGCGTCGCGAAATGCCGGACCTTCGGGACCCCTTCATCGATCTCTTCGCCCGTCTGGCCGAGGATCGTTTCAACTTGGTCGTGGTCGGCCGGTTCAGTCGAGGCAAGACTTCTCTCATGAATGCCATGCTCGATACCGACCGTCTACCGACGGGAATCGTGCCACTCACCTCGGTAATCACCACGGTCAGCTACGGCAGCAGGGAGCGCGCCTTTATCGAACACGAGGGCTGGGCGCTCGACCAGGAGATTTCATTGAATGCGCTGCCGGACTTCGTGACTCAAAAGGGCAATCCCGGAAACCGCCGCGGCGTAGTCGTGGCCCGCGTCGAGTTGCCGGCGGAGCTCCTCCGTCGCGGCTTCCATTTCGTGGACACACCAGGCCTCGGCTCTTCGATCGTCGAGAACACTCGCACGACCGAACGGTTTCTTCCCGAGGCCGACGCTTTCATGCTCGTCACCAGCTATGACAGCCCACTTTCAGAGGAAGAGCTGCGGGTGCTCCAAGGGGTAGCAACATCGGCTAGCCGGCTCTTCCTGGTGATCAATAAGCACGATCTCGTGTCCCCCGAAGAACGGAACCAGGTGCTCGGACATGTGCGCGAGCAGGCTAGACGCGTTTTCGGCGAGCCGCTGCCACGCGTCTTTTCTGTATCGGCGCGCGACGCGATGGAAGCAACTGCGCTGCAGGATCACGAACGCTTCTTGGCAAGCGGCATCGGCGAACTCAGGGAGGAGCTTGCCCGCTTCCTGTTGAGCGAAAAACAAGCCGAATTCCTCCTGCGCATGTGCGAACGCGTTGCCGACGAGCTGCGGGAGGTCGCGCATCCAGGCGAGGAAGCCGAGCGACTTCGCTCCTTGTATCAAGAGATCGCGCGACAGCGGCCGAATGCAGTGCCCCTCATGGCGGTGTCCGATCTGGGCACGACGGAAGTCATGCCGCAATTTGTTTCGTGCGAGATCTGCGCGCAGCTTGAGCGCGGGATCTACAAGTACTTGTGTGGATACCAATACGATATCATTGTGCGCCGAGATCTGCAGGCCGCATTTACGGCAAGCGGTGGCTTGTGTCCGTTTCACACTTGGCAATACGAGGCGCTTGCCACCCCGCGCGGCACTTGCATCGGCTTCTCGGGTCTGCTCGAGCAACTCGCTGTCCGGCTCCGAGAGGCGGCCGTGGCAGCCCCCGCTGATGCCTGCCCGGCCGAGATCGACAAGCTAAGACCAACCGCGCAGAGCTGCGATCTCTGCCGCGTCCGTGCCGATCTGGAGCGCACAGCCGTCACGACGTTGGCGCAATCCTTCGTCGCCGCGGACACTCAGGCGAAAGCCCGGTTTACGGGACTGTGCCTGGACCACCTGCGGCTCGTGCTAGCAGCGATCGGGCCAGGCGAGGAGGCGAAAACGCTGCTTATGGGAGAGGCCACGCTGATGGAGCGCGTCTCGGAGGACATGCGCCGGTACGCACTTAAGCACGATGGCGTGCGCCGCGATCTTGCCAGCGAAGAGGAGCTCAGCGCGGCGAAGAGAGCGCTGATCCTGGTCGCCGGCCACCGGAACGTGAATGGGCTATGGAAATTACAGTGATTGTTCTCAGCGGCACCACAATCCGCAACGGATCCGTCTACCGGCCTCGCCAGATGGGGGTTTAGCTTGACCGCCGCGAAAATCATGCTCCTTCGACACGCCGAGAAACCTGACACTAACGGGACGCGAGGTGTCGCCATCACAGGATCCGAAGATCGCCGGAGTCTGACGGTCCGCGGCTGGCAGCGAGCGGGCGCCCTGATCGCGCTCTTTGGACCGGGACTGCAACGGCATACGAATCCTCTCCTCGCGACACCGACCACGATCTTCGCATCCCGGCCGACGGCGAACAGTGTTCGTTCCTTCCATACCATAGAGCCGCTGGCGCAGAGACTGTCGATCGACATCGACCTGACTTACGGAGATTCGGAAGAGGCTGCTTTGGCCGCTCGCGTCATCGCGGAGAACGGGATTGTCCTGATTTCATGGAAGCATGACGGACTGCCGAAGCTCGGCAACGCGATCGTCGGAAACGCGACTATCTGCCCGCAACTATGGCCCAAGGATCGGTTCGACCTCGTTTGGGTGTTCGATCGGCCGATCGGCGGAGCAGCATGGGGATTTGCCCAGGTACCGCAATTGCTGCTCACAGGGGACCGAGCGGAGCCGATCGCGTGATCGCGCTGACGCTTCGGCACGGCGGCTGGTTCAGAGCGATAGGCTTCCGCCAGAAGGCGATCCCTCATTTTGCTGATGAGCATCTCGCGCGGGTAAGCCCCGACGCAGTACTCATTTCTGATCTCGGCCTGAGCGCCGCAGGGAAACGAGCTTTACCTCCTGAGCGGGTAGCCAACCAAAATTCCCCCAGTTGATGTCAACCCTATCACCATGGAGCAGAGCGCCATGTTCGTCATTCATTACGTTGCGAACCGTGAAAGCAATCAGCCGGTGTTCAAAGAGACATCAGACGCAGCGAGAATCGCCGACGCCATTGCGCGCGGACGCCAAGTTGTCCGGGATGCGAGCGTTGCCTTTCCTCATCCTGAACCAGGACGCCCCAATCCCATCGGCTTCCTGATCTTCGATGACACGGGCTCGACGCTTTTTCACCGCGAATACATGGATTGACGTTATGCCCAAAGGGCCACGGAACGAGCAGCGCCTCGCCGACGCGACCGGCAACGCCGTCAAGATCATGGGGAGCTGACAGGGATTGACGCGCGCGCGCCATATTCTTAACATGTGAGCTGATCGGGGATGGAGTCCCCCCATAACCGCCCCATAGGGCTAATGACTCCTGCCGTGCTTACGCGGTGGGAGTTTTCTTTGTCCTCCGTATGGAGGGCAACCTAAACAATCAGAACCCGCCGCAACATGAATCGAGCTGTCGTCGCACGGTGACGGCAAAGGGGGTTGCTTTGCCTCAGAACAGCGGCGTGTAGCGCCAACGATAAAGGCGAGCTCTCAACAGACAGACGGAGGAACCCGATGAAATCGCGGCGGCTGCTGCTGTGGTCGGCTGTACTGGCGATCTGCGCCGGGACGGCATCTGCCAACGAAGAGCTAAGGAAGCTTTCACAGGATCCCAATGAATGGGTGATGCCCAGCGGGAATTACTCGGCAACCCGCTATAGCGAACTCAATCAGATCACGAAGGATAACGTCAACAATCTGCGGCCAGTGTGGAGTTTTTCCACGGGCGTACTGCGCGGCCATGAAGGCGGACCGCTGGTGGTCGGGGATGTCATGTACGTCCACACACCCTTCCCCAACAATGTCTTTGCACTCGATCTCAACAACAGCGGTCGTGTCCTCTGGAAATATGAGCCGCGACAGGACCCGTCCGTCATTCCGGTTATGTGCTGCGATACCGTCAATCGCGGCGTCGCCTATGGTGACGGCAAGATTTTCCTCCATCAGGCCGACAATGCGCTGGTTGCGCTCGACGCCAGGACTGGCAAGGAAATCTGGAAGGCTATGGTAGACGACGCAAAAAAGGGCGCGACCGGAACCGGTGCGCCGCTTGTCGTAAAGGACAAAGTCCTCGTGGGTGTCAGCGGCGGCGAATTTGGTGTTCAGAGTCATCTCGACGCATACGGCATTAAAGACGGCAAGCTGGCATGGCGCGCCTACTCCATGGGCCCTGACGATCAGATCCTTTTCGATGCGAATACGACCTCGATGGGAAAGCCGGTGGGGAAGGATTCATCGCTGAAGACCTGGCAAGGCGATCAGT
>DATJTE010000206.1:0-41071 GCA_035503715.1 Rhizobiaceae bacterium
GACCAAATCCGCGCCATGTTCCCGGCGCTGCAGAAGGCTGGCGATTTCATCTTCTTCGACAACGCCGCCGGCGCGCAGATCCCGCAGAGCGTTCTCGATGCGGTCACAAACCACCTCGTCTCGCACAATGTCCAGCGCGGCGGGCGCTATGGTCGCAGCGTGACCGTCGACCAGTCGGTGCAGGAGGCGCGCGAGAGCGTCGCGCTGCTGCTGAACGCCCAAAACCCGGCGGAGATTTGCTTCGGCATGAACGCCACGTCCTTCATCCGCCTCGTCAGCCTCGGCATCGGCCAGCTGATCGCGGCGGCCAAGGACGGCCGCACCGAGATCATCATCACCGACATGGATCACGACGCCAATATCGCGACCTGGATGGCGCTGGAGCCGCAGGGGGCAACCTTCAAATGGTGGCGCATGCGCGAGGACGGCAATCTCCACGTGGAGGACTTGGCACCGCTGGTTTCGGAGCGCACACGGCTCGTCGCCTGCACGGTGACCGCGCACGCGATCGGCTCGATCGTCGATGTGGCGGCGGTTGGAAAGATAGCGCATTCGGTCGGTGCGGAAGTCTTCCTCGACTGCGTTCACTACGGCCCACACGGCCTGATGGACGTGCAGACCTGGGATTGCGACTACCTCGTCTGCTCCGGTTACAAGAATTTCTCCCCGCATATGGGCTTTCTGTGGGGCCGCTTCGATCTGTTGAAGAAGCTGCCGACCTTCCGCGAGGACTTCATCCCGAACGAGCCGCCCTACAAGGTCGAAGCCGGTACCTTCATCTATGAGAACGTCTCGGGCATGGATGCCGCCGTCCAATATCTGGAGCTGATCGGCCGCAATCTCGCGCCGTCCAACAACCGCACCCGTCGTGAGAACATCGTCGCCGGCATGAACGCGATCCGCGCGTACGAAACCGAACTTGGACGTGCGATGCTGAAGGAACTGAACAGCGTCGGCGCGACGATCTACGGCGTGCCGGAGGAGAGCCGGCTCGCCGAGCGCGTGCCGACCTTCTGCTTCAACGTTGGGAAGCTGTCACCGAAGATGATCGTCGAGGAAATGGCCTCCCGCGACATCGGCATCCGCGATGGCCACATGTACGCACCGCGGCTGATGAACCGGCTGAAACTGTCGATGGATTCAGGCGCGATCCGCGCCTCGCTCGTCCATTACAATACGCTGGATGAAGTCCGGAAATTCGGCGAGGTGCTGCGGGACATCGTCGCGAAAGCGGCGTAGGCTAGAACGCCCTAAACGTGAGTGTGGTCAGCGACCGCGAGATGCCAGGCACATTGGCGACATGGTCGTTGATGAACTTGCCGATGTCTTCTTCGGTCTCGACATAGATCTTCATCAAGAGGTCGTATTCGCCGCTGGTCGAATAGAGCTCAGACACGATCTCGCGCTCGAAAAGCTCGGCAGCGACATCGTAAGTCTTGCCCGGAAGGCATTGTAATTGAACGAAAACGGCGCGCATCGGCACGAATAACCCGGAAATTGCAAAGTCGGCGCGACCTTTGCGCCCGCCATCGCCGAAGTCAACGCCAAACTCAGCGCAAACAGCCGCGGAGCGCGTCAACGGCACTCTCTTGCGCAGCAGATGCCTGATGGCTCCTAAGCCAGCCGGCTGCCATAAGACAATGAACTCGGCGCTGCTTGTGGGCTTAGCGTCGACCGTCAAGCTACGGGAGGAATCTCCCAATCGTATTGCTCCGCGACAGCGTCCAGGTCAGGTCGATGGCGCGCTGGACCTCGTCATCACCGGCAGCATCGGCAAACGCCACGAGCCGCCTGACCTTGTCCTCGATCTCGGAGCGGCTGAGCGTGTTGCCTGGATCGCCTTTCGGCCCGTCAACGCGGTTCGAGAATTTGCGGCCGTCACGCGTTGCAAGCGACACCTTGCCGATCCACCGGGCAGGATAGGCCGCGTCCACTTCGGCGTCGAACTCCATACGCGTACGATCGCGGAAGGCTGCAACCTCCGGCGACAGGTAGTGCCCGTCGAACTCCGCCATGCCCGCGTTGCGATGCCCGGCGATCAATCCGAGCGTCGTTCCCATCGAAAACTTCGCCTGATGCACCGACGACGGCACCAGGACAGGCCCAAGAACATCGATCGCGGCCTGATGTACATGCGCGGTAACGTCGCTGATTTCCTCGATCGACAGATCATGCTCGGTGACGATGCCGAGCAGTGCGTCGGCAGCGGGATGCGTGTGTCGGCACGAGGCGTGGAACTTGAACGACGTTTCCGCCACCGTCCAGCGCTCACCGAGTCGGTCCGTCAACTTCGCGGGGTCCGCGTCGTGCGACATACCGGCCGCCATGCCCTGCGTCCCCTCTAGAATACGCCTCGCACCTGTCATGCCTTCCTGCGCGAGACAGGCGGCCGCAAGCCCTGAAGCTGCGGCATGCGCGGTGTGCAACTGCTTCGAGTCGGCCGCGTCACGCAGAAATTCCCAAAGCCCGGCAGCCTGCGTACCGGCTGAGCCGAACGCATGTAGCATCTGTTCTGCCGAAAGGCCGAGCAATCGACCCGTCGCCGCGGCGGCCGCAACCGTCCCGGCCGTCCCAGTCGTATGGAATATCTTGTAATGCGAGCGCCCGAGGAACTCGCCAACGCGGATACCGACCTCGTAGCCAGCCACACACGCCGTCAGGAAGTCGCGCCCTGAAGCGCCGTTCGCCTGCGCAACGGCGAGAGCGGCTGGAAAGACGACCGCGGCGGGATGAAAAACCGATCCGTTGTGGACGTCATCCTGTTCTGCGAAATGCGACGAGGCCGCGTTCACATAGGCAGCGAAATACGGCGTCGTGGTCCGCCGCGAGATCAGGACCTCGGAGGGTCCGTCGGCCGGCCCCATCGCCTTGGCGAACGCCTCGATCGCCTGAACGGGGCGCCCGATCTTGCCCGCCAGCGCCGATCCAAACCAGTCGAGGAACAGGTCTTCGGCGCGCCGTGCCACCGAGTCAGGAATATCCTCGTAGCGCAGCCCCGCCGCAAAGGCGGCGAGCGTTGCACTCGGATTTGGGTTGTCAGTCATGATTGTCCTCAACGATAGGCGGCATCAGAAGGAACGTGGAAGGCCGAGAATGTGCTCGGCGACGTAGGAAAGGATGAGGTTGGTTGAGATCGGGGCCACCTGGTAGAGCCGCGTCTCGCGGAATTTGCGCTCGACGTCGTACTCCGCGGCGAAGCCGAATCCGCCGTGGTATTGCAGGCAGACATTCGCGGCCTCCCACGAAGCGTCGGCGGCAAGCAGTTTCGCCATGTTAGCCTCGGCACCGCAGTCCTCATGCGCGTCGAACTTCCGCGCCGCCTCGAAGCGCATCAGGTTTGCGGCCGAGACGTTCACATAGGCGCGGGCGATCGGGAACTGAACGCCCTGGTTCTGGCCGATCGGCCGGTCGAACACGACGCGCTCCTTCGCGTAGGTGCCGACCTTGTCGATAAACCACCAGCCGTCGCCGATACATTCGGCCGCGATCAGCGTACGCTCCGCGTTGAGACCGTCGAGGATGTAGCGAAAGCCCCTGCCCTCTTCGCCAATCAGGCTCTCGGCGGGAATCTCCAGATTGTCGAAGAACAGCTCATTGGTCTCGTGATTGACCATGTTGCGGATCGGCTTGACCGACATACCCTTGCCGATGGCTTCATGCAGATTGACCAGGAAGATCGACAACCCTTCCGATTTCCGTTTCACGTTGGCGAGCGGCGTTGTGCGCGCCAACAGGATCATCAGATCCGAATGCTGGATGCGGCTGATCCAGACTTTCTGGCCATTAACGACGTAGCGGTCGCCCTTGCGCTGTGCGGTCGTCTTCAGCTTTGTCGTGTCGGTGCCGGTTGTCGGCTCCGTAACCGCCATCGACTGCAGGCGCAGTTCACCCGAGGCGATCTTCGGCAGGTAATATTGCTTCTGTTCGGCAGAGCCGTGCCTCAGCAGTGTGCCCATATTGTACATCTGGCCGTGGCAGTGACCTGCGTTGCCACCGGCGCGGTTGATCTCCTCCATCACCACGCTGGCTTCGGTCAGGCCAAGACCCGAGCCGCCAAACTCCTCCGGGATCATCGCGGCCAGCCAGCCGGCATTGGTCAATGCATCGATGAATTCGACCGGATAGGTCGCCGCCTCATCGTGCTTGCGATGATATTCGGCCGGGAACTCGCCGCAGAGCGCCCGCAGCGCCTCGCGCATCTCCTGGTGGCGGTCGGGCTGGGGGATCATGCACGTCCTTTCGCCGCGACAAGACCGGCAAGGCCGAACTCGTCGAGGATCTTGTCTGTGTGTTCGCCGAGCGCCGGCACGGGATCGAGGCGTGGCTGCCAGCCCTCGCCGCTCACCGGCTTCAGCACAGGCAGCGGTCCGGCGGGCGAGCCAAGTTCCACCCAGCGTTCGCGCGCGGCAAGCTGTGGATGCGCCCAAAGCCCGGCCATGTCGTTGACGCGCGCTGTCCCGATTCCCGCTTTCTCGAGCCGCGCCATCGCTTCGCCGGTCGAAAGTGCGGAGAGCACACCGGTGATGATCGGTTCCAGTTCTGCACGATTGCCTGCCCGTCCGGCATTTCCCTTGAAGCGCGCGTCCGTCGCGAGGTCATTCCGCAACAGGACGATCTCGGCAAAGGCCGACCACTCACGATCGTTCTGCAAGCCGAAGAACACCGAGCCGTCGGCCGTGTCGTACGGTCCATAGGGATAGATTGTCGCGTGCCCGGCGCCTGCGCGCGGTGGCGGTGGCGCACCGTCCAACGCGAAATAGAGCGGATAGCCCATCCACTCGGCCATCGCCTCAAGCATCGATACGTCGATGTGGTCGCCTTTGCCGGTTTTGGCGCGGTTCAGCAGCGCGGCCAGGATCGAGTGATACGCCGTGACGCCTGCGCAGATATCGACGATCGAAATGCCAACTTTGGCCAGGTGCTCCTGCGTGCCCGTGACCGAAAGCAGGCCGGACTCCGCCTGGATCAGCAGATCGTACGCCTTGCGTCGCGCGTCAGGGCCGCTCGCGCCGTATCCGGAGATCGTACAGGTGATGAGGCGCGGGTTTGCCGCGCGCAGCGCGGCAGCGCCCAGCCCAAGCCGCTCTGCTGCACCCGGTGCCAGATTTTGCACGACGACGTCAGCCTTGGCGATCAACTGCTTCAAAGCGTCGACCGCACCGCTGTCTTTCAGATCGAGCGCGAGACTTTCCTTCGAGCGGCTGGTCCAGACAAAATGGCTCGCGAGACCGCGCGCGCGCGTGTCGTAGGCACGGGCGAAATCGCCACCGTCTGGCCGCTCCACTTTGATCACGCGAGCGCCCTGATCGGCCATCAGCCGCGTGCAGTAAGGCGCGGCAATCGCCTGCTCCATCGAGACAACGAGAATGCCGTCGAGCGGACGGGTCATGCGAGAGTCGCCTCGGCCGTCATCGCCAGTCCGCCCGCATGGTTCGCGGCCCACAGTTTCACGACGCCATCCGGGCCGGGCGGATTCGCGTTGACGCTCATGGGATTGCCGTCGAACAGCGGTGATACGGCGCGGAACGAGAAGCTTGCCACGCGTGCACCAGGCGCATGCCGTCGCACCAGATCGACCAGCAGCATGGCAATCAATGGCCCTTGGACGACAAGTCCGGGGTAGCCTTCCTCGCGGGTCGTATATTCGCGATCAAAATGGATGCGGTGGCCGTTGAAGGTCAGGGCCGAGTAGCGGAAAAGCAGCACCGGGTCCGGCGTGAGTTCGCGCCGCCAGGCGCCTTCCTCCGCTTTCGGGATGTCCGCTTTGGCCGCAGGCGCCTGAACGCCTCGGAAAACCAGGTCCTGTTCTTCGACGATCGCAGGTGTAGCGCCCACAGGCCCGACCTCGTGTCGAACAGTGACGAACACCAGCGGGCCATTCGCGCCCTCCTTGTGTTTCACCGACGCGATTGTCGATTTTCGCGAGAGCTTTTGTCCAACGGAAACGGACCCGGGAAAACTGATTCGGCTGCCGGCCCACATCCGGCGCGGCAATTCGTTGACGGGTGGCAGGAAGCCGCCACGCTTTGGATGACCGTCCCGTCCGATTTCGGATTGCGGTGCGTCCGGCAGGAAGAACAGCCAATGCGCGAGCGGCGGCAGCGTGGCGCCATCCGGAGGCTGCCCGTCGGCATGATCGAGCGCTGCGGAAAGACGCGCCAGCGGGCTTGGCGAGATGTAGTCGGTGCGCTCTTCCGTCCGGCCGATCCAGGCGGAGTAATCCGCTTTGTCCGATTTCGCGACGGTCGGGGCGATATGGCTGGAAACCGTGCGCGGCAAGTCGCGCTCCAGCATCAGCAATGCGGCTTCCTTCGCCGGCATGCCATCGCGAATGCCGAGCCCAGCCGCAACGGCGTTGTGTGCCGAGACGATGCCGTCCCGGTATGTGCTCAAGCCATCGCCAATCTCGGCACTGTCCGTCGAAACAGCGGCACCCGGCACGCCCTTCTCCTGAAGCACCTCCAGGCCGGAAATGCCGGAGTCGTCTTTGCTTCGCCCTGCATCGCTGCAAAGTACGCCGCGCAGATTGAAGCGCGAGGAGTAAGCCGCGGATGTTCGCCCGAAATGCGAACCGGCACAGATGACATCGCCCGCATTTTCTTCGGTGATGAATGTCACCGAGCCCATTGCCACAACGCGACCCCGCGGCGACGTATGCGCCACTTCGATCGGCTTGTAGACGTCCGGAATGGACGGCCAGCGTTCCAGCATCAGGCGCGCTGCTTCCTTGATCGGCATGCCTTCGCTGATGCCAAGCAACCGAGCGCGGTCATTGCAGGCGCCGACGACGCCGTTTTCATACATGTCATGGCCGTCGGCGATCCGACAGGAATGTGTCGCCGCGGCAGCCCCGGGGATTCCCTTCCCTTCCAGCGCCCATAGCCCGTTTATGCCGGCCTGATTGAGCCCCGGCCCCGCCTCATGCGCGATCACCCCCTTGGGGTCGACGCGCAAGGGCCAGCGGATGGAGAGCATCCCGCAAAACGATGCGCCAACCAGAACGTCGCCGCTGTTGTTGCGCTCATCCGAAAACGTAATGGAATCCATTACGATGATGCGCCCGTAGACATTCTGGACCACGATATCCTGCGTGGCGGGGACTTTCGGGACTGACATCGCGTTCACTCTCGAGGATTGGCCAAGGGCGGTCCGGTAGAGGGGGACCGCCCTCGCCGATATTACTGCTTGCCCTGCGCCTTGCGAGCCTCGGCGACCCGCGCCGCGACAGCTTCGAGTTCGCCGCGTGCGGTAAGCACCTCGACCAGCATCTGCAGAGCGTTCTGCGCCTTTGGCCAGCCAGCGTAGAAAACAAGCTGCATGCAGACCTCGATAAGCTCTTCGGGCGTGATGCCGCCGTTGAGCGCGCCTTTGAGATGCTGCTTGAGCTGCCGCTCCATGCCCTGTGCCGCCAAAGCGGCACAGGTTACCATCGAACGCTCGCGGCGGGAGATGACGCCACGAGCCCAGCCGAAGCCGAAGACCGTCTCGTCAGCGAACTCGGCCCAGTCTCGCGAGATGATGTCGATCGCCGGACCGCGGACCGCCGGCGGATACTCGCCAAACATGTCCTCCTGGATTTTTTGGCCGAGCGCGCGGCGCTCTTCGAGTGTAGCCATGTTCTTCTCCCTGTCAGTCCTGTCAGCCGGCTTCCGCGCAGCGCTTCACGCCGGAAACGTAAGTCGCTTCCTTTTCGTACTTTGCCAGCGTCTCGCGATAATCCTTGAAGAACGCGGCGGCATCGACGCCCCGCGCCGTTGCATCCGCCACCCATTTGTCGTTGATCTGCTCACCGACCTGGGTACGAATTGACTCGACATCGGCGTCGGAGAGCACGCTTACTGTGCCGCCGGAATCCTTGATCGCCTTGCAGACCTCGTCCTCGGTCTCGCGCAGGATCTCGACGATCTTGGTCTGGTATTCGAGGCTTACGTCCGTAAGCACCTTCTTGATGTCCTCCGGCATGCTTTCCCACAACGTCATGGTGATCGGCGTCACGGCGAAGACGTAGTTGCCGGTACCGGTCGCGATTGTGTGCGGCGCGACCTCATGCAGTTTAAGCGCCGTCACCACCTCGAAGGCGAAACCGGAATAGCCGTCGATGGTCTTGCGCTGCAGGGCTTCGTAGATTTCAGGTGCCGCGATCGCCACCGGATTGGCGCCGATGATCTCAAGCACCTGGTTGATGTAGCCGAGACCACGGATCGACTTGCCTTTGAAATCCTCCGCCGTCTTGGTCGGCTCGACCATGCCGACGATGTTTTCCGAAAGCGGGTTTACGAAAAGGACGTGGACACCCTGCTTTTGCCACTCGGCACGGAAGGCCTCGTTGCGCTCATAAAGCTCGTAGAACGTCTTCATCTGCGCTTCGGCATTGGACGTGATGAAGGGAACGCCCGCCACCGACGAGAGGGGCATTTCCGCGGGATGGTAGGCTGGCGCCGTGTATCCGAGATCCGCTCGCCCTTCGGCAATGCCAGGCATGATGTCTGCCGCCGGCAGGAGAGCGCCCTGATAGAAGAACTTCACCTTGACCCGGCCGTCGGTGCGCTTTTCGACCTCCTGCGCCCACCACTCCTGGGCCTTGCTCTGCGCGGCGCCCTGACCGATGTAGCTCGCGAATTTCAGGTTGTACTCCTGGGCAAAGGCACTCTCTGCTCCACCGAACATCACGCCGGCACACAGTGCCGCGGCGGATGCCATTCTCATTAGATTTGAAGCGTATGTCATCTCACTCCCCATTCGGTTTCAAAGCTGGTTGTTGCACTCATTTCACTCCGGCCAGTTCCGGAAGAAACGTGATGATCGCCGGAAAGGAGAACAGGATCACCGTGACGATCAGCTCGGCGACGATGAACGGCGTGATCCTCCGGAACACGTCTTCGACGCGGATGTCCTTGAACAGCCCCGCGACGACGAAGACGTTCAGACCCACCGGCGGCGTTAGCAGTCCGATCTCGATGCACTTGATGAACAGGATGCCGAACCAGATGCCATCGTAACCGAGCGCCTCGACGACCGGATGAAAGAGCGGCGCCATGATGAGCAACATCGACAGGCCGTCGATGAACATGCCGAGCGGCAAAAGCACCAGGAGCAGCGCGACGACGACGAGCGATGGCGGCAGCCCCAGGCTGAGCACCCAGTCGCTGAGGCCGTCTGGCACGCCGGACAGAACCAGGAAATGACTGAATATCGTGGCGCCGACAATGAGCGCGAAGATCATCGCGGTCATTGCGCCCGTTTCGCCAAAGGCCTCGACAAGCAAGTGCCGGACAGCAGGCCATTTCCCGGACTTGTTCCAGACCATCACGAACAGGATGGACAGGATCAGGGAAGCGAATGTTCCCAGAGCGCCGGCCTCGGTTGCCGTCACGGCACCCGAATAGATGCCGCCGATGACGACGAGGAAGAGCACCATGCCGCCGAGAACGCCGAAGACCTCGCGCGCTGAGAAACCACGGGATGGCACCTCGATCGGTTCACTTACCGCTTGCTCCGGCTTGGCACGGTTCTTCGGCCGGTTGGACGTGAAGATGATGAGCAGTGCATAGATGAAAGCGGTAAGCAGGCCGGGCAAAATGCCGGCGAGCAGCAGCGCGCCAATCGACGCCCCGCTGACGATCCCATACATAACCAGCGCGACGCTTGGCGGGATCAGGATATCGACCGTACCGGCGGCGGCGACGATCGCCGCCGCGTAAGCCTTGTCGTAGCCGCGCTTCGCCATTTCGCCGATCGAAACGCGGCCGATCGTGGCGGCGTCGGCGACGCTCGAGCCACTGATGCCGCCAAAGAACGTCGCCGCTAGCACTGTGGCGACCCCAAGGCCACCGGGCACGCGCCGCGTCAATCTTTGCGCGACGTTGAAGATGCCGTCGATCATGCCTGAATGGCTGACCAGCAGGCCCATGAGGATGAACATGGGAACGACGGTCAGCGTGTAGGATGCGGTCGTATTGTAAGGGATCGCGGAAAGCGAATTCAGTGCACCCCAGACACCGTTGAGCTGCGCCATGCCGACGAGCCCGGCGATGCCGAGCGCAAACGCCACCGGCACTTCCGCAGCGAACAGAAGGAAAAGGATCGCCAGCGAAATCAGGACCGGCCAGAGTTCGACGCTCATATCGCACCCAACGACGCGTCGGTGGCGTCATGCTTGCCGCGCAGGATGCGGCGCAAATCGCGGATAAGTTCGAGCAACAGGAGCGCGAAACCTATGGCGATCGCAGCGCGCGCCGGCCATTGCGGAATTTCGATCAGTCCGAAACGCATCTCGCCGGTCAGAAACGAATGCCAGGCCCGTTCACCGGTTTTCCACGTTGCAAGCGCGACATAGATGATCACGACCAGAAGTCCGGTCGCGCGCATGAAGCGACCGAAATTCTCAGGAAACAGCTCGACGATCAGCGATGTGGATACGTGTGCCTTCAGGCGCTGGGCGTAAGCCATGCCAAGAAAAACGCCGATTACGAGAATGACTTCGGCGCTTTCCAGAATGCCCGGTATGCTTTTGCCGAAGAAGTTGCGACTGACCACGTCGAGCGTCGCCGTCGACATGATCAGGAATAGCGCGCATGTACCTACATGAGCGCCGAGCCGCGATAGCCGGTGCGTAATCGCTGCCAGCATCAGAGGTCCTCGCCAACGAGCCGGCCTTCGCGCACGGCTTCAAGGGCACTGCGCGGCGCCAGGCTGTCGCCGATCTCGCGGATGATCGGGCCGTTCCCCTCAGCCAGGCGCTCCGCCAGCGTCCGTGCCGGCGCCACGCGATCCCTCGCGATCACCAGGTGGGTGCACGGCTCGTGCCAGTCGCGCCCGCTCCAGACGTCGGCCAGCCGGACTCCACGCTCCTCTCGCGTTATCAGCCGTGTCGATGTCTTCAGCGTGATGCCCAGGCGCGCGAAGCGCTCCATGAGGAGGACCAGGCTCGGTTGGTCGAGTTTCCCGCCAGCGCTGAGGCCCGCCGTGACGACGGTGACCTCGGCGCCACTGCGCGCCAAATGTTCCGCCGGCACATAGGCTTCCATCGAATCGACCTCATCGATCAGCACGATTTTGCGGCCCGCAACGTCGGTCAAACCGAGCGCGGTGATCTGGTTGAAGATTGCAGGCCCGGAAGCGGCGCCTGGTGCTGATGGCTCGCCGGGTTGCGCGCCCAATGCGAGCACTACCGCGTCATAGCCCTCGGCAGACAGCATGTCGGCATCGGCACGCACGCCGAGCTGCACATCGACGGCATTCGCGCTCAACTCGCTCCGCTGGAAGATCAGGAAATCTTCCCAGTTGCGGCGCGACTCGACGGACGCGGCATGGTTCAGCAGCCCGCCGAGCCGCTCGTTCTGCTCGAACAGCGTTACATCATGGCCGCGGCCGGCTGCCGTCAGCGCTGCTTCGCATCCTGCCGGCCCGCCGCCGACCACGGCGATCCGGCGAAGTTCCCGCGCTGGCTTCGTCCCCCACTTTGCTTCCTTGCCGGAACGCGGGTTGACGAGGCAGGTGATTGGGCGCGAACGATACAGATAGCCAAAGCAACCCTGGTTGACCGCGATGCAAGGCCGAATGCGCGACGGGTCGTTCTCGGCTTTGCGTACCCAGTCGGGATCGGCGATCAGGGCGCGCGCCAGCGCCACGCCATCCACCGAACCGTCGGCGATGATCGATTCTGCATGCTCGGGGCGATAGATGCGGCCAACGGGAAAGACCGGAATGTCCACGGCCGCGCGAATCTTCGCGGCATTCGCGACGTTGACACCTTCCTCGACCGGCATCGCGGGGACGACGAGGTGATTGGTCTTGGCTGTGCCGACGGTCACGTTGATGTAGTCGACAATGCCTGTCTGCTCCACCAGCTTGGCGATCGCGACATAATCATCGACCGTCAGTCCGCCCTCGCTGGCATCCTCGCCATTGAGCTTCAAGCCTATCAGCTTGCGCTCACCGATGGCGCGGCGGACTTTTGTCAGCGTTTCGAGCAGGAACCGCGCTCGGTTTTCCAGGCTGCCGCCATAGCTGTCAGTCCGTTGGTTATGCAGCGGCGAAAGGAACTGCACGGGCAGATAGCCGTGTCCGGAATGAATCTCGACGCCATCCGCCCGGCTGCGCCCGACATTGGCCGCGGAGGCCGCATAGCCCTCCTGTACCATCACGATCTCTTCGGGCGTCATGGCACGTGGTACTTCGTTGTACATCGCCTGCTTCTGTGCCGACGGCGCGTACAAGGGCAGGTCCGAATCAAGCGCCGACATACGCGCGCCGCCGTGTGCGAGCTGTATGATGATCTTCGCGCCGTGCTCGTGAATCGCATCGCCGAGCGTGTCCAGCCACGGCACGATCGCGTGGTCGTAGACACACATCATCTCGGGAAACTTGACGGTCGTCGGATGAACCGCGCTCGCTTCGGTGACAATGATGCCCACCCCGCCTGCGGCGCGCTCGGCATAATATCGGACGAGCCTTGGCCCGACCATGCCGCCTGTCGAATAGAGCGTCATATGCCCCGACATCATCACGCGGTTGCGGATCGATAAACGGCCTTTTGTCAGAGGGGACAACAGGTTCGGAAACCGCGCATGCTTGCGCGGCGCTTCATCAGTTCGAACCTTTTCAGCAGTCGCTATCATGAGTCCCCTCTCCTCCTCGCGCAATCAATCCGACGCCGGATCGGAGTAGTCCGTGTTATCAAGCACGAGATCCCAAATCGCCTGCGACGATGGCTGCTTCATCTCCTCCAGCACGTGACCGATGAGGCCGATCGTTCGTGCGATCAGGCCGATGCCACGCACGGCGCGCCAGTCGATACCGATGTCAGACGCAATCGCACCCACGGCGGCAACTGCATTGAATGTCAGGTGGCGACCGGACGATTTGATCGCCGCCTGCTGGATTGCAAGCATCTGCTTTGAATGCGTTTCCGAAACGCCGAGCTCGCTCTGCATGGCGAGCAGTTTCTCCGAGCGTGGATCGATCTTGTGATGCGGATGGCCGAGGCCAGGAATGCGACGCTTCGCCTTGCCATAGGCGGCGACGATCTGCTCGGCCTTCTCTTCAGGTGTGCCCTGAAGCTGAGCCACCTCCACCTGCAGCAGTCGGGCGACGTTGCTGGTTGGCCCGACGAAGACGTCACCGGCGCCGAGCAGGCCGCTCGCCACAGCGCCCTGGAAGGATTCCGGCGCGCCCATGAGTGTCAGCCGTGCCGCGATCACGCTTGGCATCATGCCATGTTCGGCAATCGCTACGATCATCGCGTTCAGCAGCTTGTTCTCGGCCTCGCCCGGCAGCCGGCCCATGACCTCGAGATAGTACAGGGCCGCAGCGTCGATCTTGCCCATCAACCCGTCGACGAGGTCGACGCCGCGGACCGTGATCGTGTCCTCGGTCATCGTCGCCATCTGCGTCTTGATGCGGGTGGGCTTCTTGCCAGTCATCGCTTGGCCCCCGCTGTCTTCGGCGTCTTGTCGAAGAAATCGTTGCGTATGTCGTAAAGCCTCAAGCGGAGCAGCTGTTCGGCATCCGGCGGCGAGGCCTCGCTCAACCTGTCGCTGACTTTCAGGTCCCAACCACACCGCGCACGGATCGCTTCGATTGCCTCATCGCGGCTCTTGCCGGGCTGCGCGAAGTACTGCGTCAGTGCAAAGACGCCACCCTCTTTCTCGAAGACGCCAAGGTCGGTGACCAGCGTCGAGACACCGGCGCCTGGACTGGTGACGAACGGCAGCTCGGCTACAAGGCGTGATTTCGACTGCTGGGTCACCGCGATCGTGTCGGCCGCGCCGGACGTAATGTCGTTCGCACCGCCAGAGCCCAGCAAATAACGGCCGTCGCTGCTCAACGTCGAATTGATGTTGCCGTGCGGATCGATCTGGCCCGCCCCGATGATTGCGATGCAGTTGTTGTGCCGCCCCGAAACATAAAGGCCGAGAACCGCCTCAACACCTGTCAGGCTCTTGCAGGTCGGCAAGTTTCGGTTGGAGAAGATGAACGGCTCGCCGCCCTTTGGATAATAGCCGTAGAGCCCGATCTCGGCGACGAGTTCTGCGAGAATACCCTCGTGCTGCAGCTTGCTGACCGCCAGCCATGCCGCAAGGTTGGCAAAGCCGACTCCTGCTTCGACGACCATCCTGCCTTCGCGCACCTTGCGCTCGACCATACGCGCCGCGGCAACGACCATCATTTCGCGCGCGTCGAAGCCTTCCACTGCCTGCGCACGCTCGACCGCGTCCGCATCGAGGTCATCGAGCCACGCCTCTGGAGCCGCAGCGCCGCGAAGCGCGTTCACCCGCTCCGCACCAAGCTTGGCGAGATAAGCGTCGTGGCTGTCGACACCAAGGATCCATTCCCGCACCCAGGCATCGAATTGCGCCCGGTCGCGTGACGCAGCGCGGATATCCTTGAACGTCTGATAGTCCTCGACGTAAGCCGCGACATCCACACCGCCCGGGTTGTAGATGGCGTAGGGATGACAGCCGAGCGGCGCTTCCGAAACGCTCAGCACCCGGTGCGCCGGTATCTTCATCAGGTGCGCGTTCCGGCGAACGACGTCATCCGGCACGATGCGCTCGACAGTGGCGATGACACCACGCTTGGCAGCAAAGGCTGCGATCTCCCCTTCGCCGAACGGTGGAGACAGGAGAATGTTGCCGTGGCGGTCTGCCGCCAGTCCATGCATGAAGCTGATGTCGGGAACGAGTGCGCTGACCACGCTGATGTCCTCGCCACTGCCGAATGGATCGGCGACAGTTGCATATCCCGGATTTTTCTCGAGCGAACTGTTCCGCCAGGAGCGCGTCGGGGCGAACGGAAATCCGTAGGCGCCGGCCGCAAGGCGCTGCGAGATAACCAGGAGTGACTGGCTCTCGATCGCTACCTCCTTGCTGTCGATCGCATTCTGGAAGATCGGATTGGGCGCAGGCGTCGGATAATTCTCGCCGATAAACGAGACGAGCAGCCTCTCAACGAGTTTTTCAGTGACCAACGACCCCTGATTGGCTACGAGGCCCGAGCTGACGATCGTAAATTTCGGATTCTTGCCAGCGAAAACCCGAACCAGCGCATTGCTGATCGCCATGGGCCGCCCTTCGGAATAACCGAAATGCAGCATCATGCCAGGCTGGACATGCTTCTTCAGCGACGCCTCGAGCGGCATCACCTTGCTCGCGGAGGCGCCATCGCTGGAAGGCTCTGCGAAGAGCCGCCTGAGTTGCGCCCGATCGAGAGTTGCGCTTCCGCTCATCGCTTCGCGCTGCCCATTTTGAAAACCTTCTCGGCCGCGCCGCGCATCAGAGCATGGCGGCTCTCCGGCTTGAGATCGATCGCGGCGACCTGTTCGAGACTGTCCTTGTGCGTGACGACCGGGAAATCGGTGCCCCACAGAACCTTGCCCTTGCCGCGGCTGTTCAAGAATTGGACGAGCGCCGCGTCCCAGTACTTTGGCGCATGCGCTCCGCAACCGATGTACAGATTGGGGTGCTTCCACGCCAACGCGATGAGTTCCTGCACCCACGGCCAACCCGTGTGCGAGGCCACGATCCGCAAGTCCGTGAAATAGAGCGCAACATCGTCGAGGTGGATCGGTCGTGTCATCTCCGACGGCATCCGCTCGGCTGAATGACCGCTCTGCACGACGACCGGGATGTCGAGTTCCATCGCCTTTGCGTAGATCGGATAGAGGTCGCGGTGATTGAGCGGAATCCCCCAACCATTGCAGTGAATGTGCGCGGCCTCGAACCCCCACTCCTTGACGGCGACTTCGAGCTCCTTCGCGGCATCGACGCCCAGCGTGATGTCGATGCCGAACATGCCGCCGACGCGACCCTTGCACTGATCCATCAGCGCGCGGACGTCCTTGACGTCCACGGACAGGATGGGGGCGCGCCGTTTCCAGCTCTGCATCTTGAAGCTCGGCACGAACACTTTTTCGATGTTCAGCTCGTCGAGCATCTTCACGAAAACCTCGGGCTGATAGCCCTTGATGCGTTCGTCCATGCTCCACCAGCTGACGACTGGCGCGAGTTCCTCGTTTTCGGTGTACATCTTCCTCAAGCCGTCAGGTGTGAAGATGTTGGTCCAGTAATCGATCGCCATGGCCTGGGTCATGCGAGGGTCTTCAATCCTGCTCTGTCGTTAGATGCCGGTCGGTACGTCATTTGGTCTTGTCGATGGTGATCTGATCGCCAAGCGCTTCGATACCGTCGATGAAGGCGGTGAAGCCGGCGGTAAGCGAGGCAAGCGACAGCGCCTCGATCACTTCCTTGTCGGTGGCGCCGTAGTACATGGCCTCCGTGCCATGGGTCCGGGTGCTCGACCCGTATCGAACAGCGGCGGAGCAGGCCATCAGGATCAGCTCTTTGTATTTGCGCGGGATTTCGGAATCGCGCACGAGGATGTGACCTGTGAGAGCGCCGATCTTCGACTCGAGGTCCGGATCGACTTCCTTGATCACACCGCGCCAGTTCTGTTTGCGTTCATACATGCCTACCTCCTTCGGTGAGTAGACGACGGATGCAGCACACAGCCGTGTCGATCACTGCTTTGCTCCTGACACGACCTGCTCCCGCGCGACACGCTCTGCCGTCTGCTTCGTCAGTTCCTTTTTCTTGACCTTGCCCACTGGTGTCATGGGCAGCTCACCAGACTCGTAGAAGAAGACGCGCCTCGGCACCTTCTGCGACGTCATGTTCGAGCGAACGTGCGCGATAATGTTCTCTTCGCCGATCGCGCTGCCTTCCTCGCGCGCCACCCATGCGACAGGCACGTTGCCAAGGCGACGGTCCTCAAGCGGAACAATGAATGCTTCACGAACACCATCGAGCTGCTCGAGCTTCGCTTCGATCTCCGCCGGATAGATGTTGAAGCCACCGACCGTGAACATGTCGTCGACCCGGCCGGTGATATGCAGATAGCCGTCCTCGTCGAAGAAACCGACATCGCCCGTACGAAACCAGCCGTCGGTCGTGATCGCCGACGCGGTCTTTTCGGGCATCAGGTGATAGCCTTTGCCAACGCACGAACCCGGCCGCACATCGCCCAACAGAATCTCACCTTGCGAGCCTTTCGCCAGCGGCGCAGTCGACCCGCTCTCGGCGATGATCACCTTCGCGCTCGCAAGCGGCTTGCCGACCGTCTTCAGCCGCTTCTCGACCGGGTCTTTACGGGTCGATACCGTCGAAAGGCCGCCGCATTCACTCAGCCCCCATGCCTGCATGATCTCGCGCGCACCGAACACCTCGATGATCTCGTGCATCGTGCTCTCGGTGAGCGGCGCACCGGCCACGTGCCCGCCGCGTACGCTCGACAGGTTCCGTGTCTTGATGTCCTCGTGATCGATCATCATGCGGAACATGCTCGGCGTGCCGGGAATGTAGGTGACACCGTGTTCCTCAATCATTCTCAGGGACAGAGCCGCATCGAATTGTTCGGTGATGACCACCGCGGAGCCGTTCCGAATGCCGAGCGCCGCCGCGTAAAGTCCGCCGAAATTAGTAAAGAGCGGAACATGGCAGAGGATTACGTCGTCCTCGCCAAGGCCGGCGATCTCGGCCCATTGCCATGTGGTCACGAGATTCGTCACATGCATTGACAGGCCACCCTTCGGGAAACCCGTCGTGCCCGAAGTATACATGATGTTCATCACGTCGAACGGATCGATGGAGTCGAGCCGCTCGTTCAGGGCGGCATCCGATCCTTTGGCTTTGCCAAGCGCCACGATCTCGTCAACGCGATAGCGGCTGGCCAGGGCTTTTTCTTCCCTGACGGAGATGACGGCCCGAAGCATTGGAAACGCTTCGCTGCGAAAGCTGTCCTTCCTGGCCGTCGCAAGTTCCGGAATGACGTCGGTCGCAATGGCGAGCGCATCGATCTTGCCGATGAACCGGTCAGCCATGACCAGCCATGCGATCTCGCCCTGGCGCAGCGCGTATTCCAGCTCGCTCTGCTTGTAGTAGCTGTAGAGCGGCAGGAGCTGAGCGCCGGTCTTGTAGATCGCAAACTGGCAGACGACCCAATCGATGTTGTTGGTCATCCAGATCGCGGCGACATCGCCCTTCTTGACGCCGAGCGCGATGAGCCCCTTTGCGAGTTCATCGACGCGGGCTCGGAAGTCGGCGTAACTTAGCGAGCGGTCGCCTTCGATAAACAGCGTCTTGTCGCCAAGCCGCTCTGCCTGCGCGTCAAGCACCTTGCCCCAGGTCGTGAGCGCCTCGCTGTACCAGGCCTCCATCACGCGGTAGCTCCCGCTCTCAGAAAAACGAAGGCTGCGTCACGGGCACTAGTGCCAACCTCAACACCGAGAGAGCGCGCCCGGCTGGAAACGTGCGATATCCGGCCGTTGGCGAACACGTCGCGCGCATCCCCGATCAGCACGGTGTCCACGTCGCAGACCGCAACGGGCACGCCGCGTTCGTCGAGCAATGGAAGGCCGGAAATGCCCGAACCATCGGCCGATTTGCCGCCGTCGATGTTGACGATGCCGCGCAGTTTGAACGGCAGCGCGAAGACGTAGCGCGCAAAGGCCTCGCCAGTGTGACCCGCCATCACCATGACGCTGTCGGCCATGCGCTCGTCCGCGTAGATCACCGTATCGATTCCGACGATCCGTCCTTCCGCGCCATTATACAGATTGCGCTGGATTCGGCGTGTCTTCGGAAGAAGCGGCGAATTCTCGAGCATTGCCTGCGCGGCCTCCTGGACCGGCATCCCCAGGCCAACGCCGAAGCTACGCGCAAGCTCGTTGAGCGACCCGATACGTCCCCGGTCCCAAATATCGCGGCCATCGCCTACGCGCGCTGTCGACGCTTCGACGGCCGCGCCCGGAATCTTCAGCCGCTGCCAATAATCGAGACCTGCAACACCGCCCCTGTCGCGTCCCATGCCGCCATCATGGCCGATGATGCCTCTCGGGCGAGCGCGCGCCGAGAGCTGGGCGGCGCAGACAGCGGAATGCGAACCGCAGACCACGACGTCCGACACGTCGCAGCGGTGGTCGACATAACCCATCGAGTCCATCACGAGGATGCGCCCCCGCGGCGAGCGGTGTACGATGTCGACGTGCCAATCAGCGTCCTGGAGCATTCTTCGTCACCGCATCGTTGAGGGCAGCCACGTCGAAATGGCCGGGAACAGGTAGATGAGCAGCAGGCCCACCAGCGAAACGTAGAGGAACGGCAATATCTCGCGCACCGCGTCATCCATGCGGATACCGAGCACACGCGATGCGACGAAGAGGTTGACGCCGACCGGCGGCGTGAACTGGCCGATACCCACCGTCAGCGCGACGAAGATACCGAACCAGACAAGGTCGATGCCTTGCGCGACGACCGCCGGGATGAGCAGCGGCACGATGACGAGATAGATCGATGCGCCGTCAATGAAGCAGCCGGCTATCAGCAGGATGATCGTGGCCACGAGAAACACTTGCCATTGCCCGTCCATGTCGGCGGACATGTCGCGGACAAGCTGTACAACGGTGCCGTCGATCGCCATCACCCAGGCGAAGAGCGAAGCCGTTGCAACGATCATCATCACCGCCGCGGTGTCGATTGCAGTCGAGCGCGCAATCTCGACGATGTCGGTGAAACCGATCGAGCGATACACGATGATGCCGACAAGCAGGCCATAAATGACCGCGACGCCTGCCGCCTCCGTCGGCGTAACCGCGCCGATGTAAATGCCACCGACGATGACGATCGGCGCCAGCAGGCCCCAGACCGCCGCACCGAAGGTCGACATGGCGCGCCGCAACGAGAAAGGTTCGCCGACACGGTCATAACCGCGTCGGCGGGCCAGCCAGAAGCTGACCACGGCAAGCAGCGCGCCCATCAGGATGCCTGGGAGGATGCCGGCGACGAACATTTCGCCGATGGATACACCTGGGACGGCGATGCCGTAGAGAATGAAAGCCACACTGGGCGGCACGACGATCGCAAGGCCGGCTCCCGACGAGATCAGTGCCGCCGTGAAAGATCTTGGGTATTTGCGATCCTCCATCACCTGACCCATCGTTGAGCCAAGCGCGGCAGTGTCCGCTGGTCCGGAGCCGGAAAGGCCGCTGACGACAACGGACATGGCGCTCGCCACGATGCTGGTGCTGCCGCGCACCTGCCCGACCAGCGAGTCGACGAAAAGGAAGAGCCGCTCCATGATACCGCAGCGGTCGAGCACGTTGCCTGCCAGAATGAAGAATGGGATCGCCAGCAATTCCACCTTCTGCAGCGACGAGAACAGGACCGTCGCGACGAAGTTGACATTGCCCTGAATCATGTAGCCGACGACGATAGCCGATGCGCCAAGCGCAACCGCAATCGGCACGTTGAGCGCAATGAATGTGCCGAGAAGCAAAAGCATGAGCAGCGTGAGGTTCATAGCGGAGCCTCATCCGCAGAGCGCGTGCCTTTGGAGCGCGTCACTACACGCCAGAGATAAAGAAGTGCGGCAAGCGGCATGAAGCCGGAGAAGAGCCACATCGGGATTTTCAACATGCCCGAGTGAGCGCCATAGGCAATCTGCGAGCGTGAGAGCTTATAGCCGCTGTAGATCACTACCGCGAGGAAAGCGATCGTGACGGCCTTCACGAACCATTCGTTGATGCGCTGCAGCCCGGCAGGGAACTTGGTCACCAGGAAGTCCATGCCAAGATGCCCGCCCACACGCTCGGCCGTCGCAGCACCGAGCCAGTACATCGCGACGCTTCCCAGAACCATCAGCTCGAACAGCGAGCCCATCGGACGGCCCATGATGTAACGCGAGAATATCGTCAGCGTGTTCAGCACAAGCAGGATAAGCAGCCCGGCTTCGAGCACGCGAAATTCCAGCGCGGCGAAGAAGCGGACAATAGGGTTGCGTGTTTCAGCCATGACGATCCCGGGATCAGAGGGCGCGCGGCAATGCCGCGCGCCTGCTGATCAATTGCCCTGTGCTGCCTTCAGGAGATCGGCGCCGATGACCGGCGACCACTCGTCATAGATCGGCTTCATCGCGTCCTTGAACGCCTGGATCTGCTCGGGCGTCAGGGTCACGACTTCCATTTCCTTCGCAAGTTCCTCCACCAGACGCGTGTTGGCGGCAGTCTGCTCGGCGCGATGCCATGCACCCGCTTCTTTCGCGGCATCAAGCAGGATGGTCCGTTCTGCTTCGCTCATGCTGTCCCACAGCGCCATATTGGTCAGGACGCTGATCGAGTCGGCCGAGTAATTCCAGACCGTCATGTAGTCCTGCACTTCCTGGAAACGCGAGACATAGATCAGGCTGATGGGGTTCTCCTGGCCATTGACGACACCTTGCTGCAAGGCCCCATAAAGTTCGCCAAAACTGGTCGGGACAGGGCTCACACCGAATGTGTTGAAGATATCCTGGTAGAGCTTCAGGCCAGGAACGCGCAACGTGAGGCCCTTGAGGTCCTCCGGCTTCGTTACAGCCCGGACGCTGTTGGTGAGCTGGCGGAAGCCGCTGGTCGAATAGCCGCCGAGTGACTTCACACCGAGCGCCTCGACACCTTTCCAAACGTCGGCGCCGACACCGTCCATCAGCTTGAACAGCGCCTCGTCGGAAGGCGCGATCCACGGCATCGAGAACAGTGCGAACTTCTGGTCGAAGCCGCTCATGATGATGCTTGAGTGATAGGTGAAATCGACGCTGCCGTTTTGCAGCAGTTCGAACTCGGCGACCTGGTTGCCATTCGAGAGCTGGCCGTCCGGGAACACGGTGATCTTGATCTTGCCGCCGCTGGCTTCCCCGACCTTATCCGCGAAAACCTGCGCGGCCTTTGTCCATGGCGATTCCGTGTTGACCGCCATTGCCATACGCAGATTGCGTTCCTGGATGCCATCCTGCGCGAAAGCAGCCGAACCGGCGAGCAACATCGCACCAGCGACAAGCGAAGCCGTCATGTTCCGAATATTCATCGTCTTCCTCCCTGAATCGCGGCAGCCTCCCGCCACCGCTCCGATTAACCCCTGGATCGTTCCCGCCCGACCGCGTCGGGAAGTGGAATGCCCAACCCGCCGAGGATGAACTCAAAGATGCCGCGCTCCGCCTCCTCGCGCGTCGCCGAGCCGGCCAGGTCCCACCAGCGCAACGCGAGCGTCGCCGGCACGAACGAGATGAGATTTGCGGCCAGGCGTCGGTTGCCGACGCGGATCGGGCCGCCTGTTTTGCTGTAGTCTTCGATGAGGTCCTGGAAACGCCGAATAAAGCGGCTCACCGAATTGAGGATCAGTTTCCGGTCCGGCCGTTCCAGCGAATGGGTCTCATTATAGAGAAGCTGCAGCTCATCCTTGTGCTCGAACATGACCTCAATGACGGCACGCAGGCCCTCGACGATCCGCTCATAGGGATCGTCGCTGCGCGCCAGCGCGCCGTCGAGGCTATGATGGTAGAGCGACGCAAGATGCTCGCAGGCGAGATACAGAATATCGCCCTTGGACTTCACGTAATTGTAGATATTGCTCTGCGTGATCCCGGCCTCTTCGGCGATCTCGCGGGTGGTCGCGACGTGAAACCCATCGCGGCGAAATACGGTGATTGCAGCCTTGATGATGCGCTCACGCCGGTCGGTCACCAGATCCGCGGACTGAACCTGCGCGCTGATTTCCCTTGGGCTGACATCACCCTTAATATGTGACTGATTAATCAATCAGGCCTCCTTCTTCTTGGCTATCTGATCAGCCAATCAGGGTCAAGAAGATTCCTGTGCAGATAGGATTTTTCATTCGTCGACCGGCAGCTTTTCGCGCCTTCGCTGGATGGCGGGCAAGGCACCAAGCACCAGGAAGATCATCGCGATAAGCAGCAGCGTCGCGCTGATTGGCGTAGTGACGAACGTTGTCAGATCACCACGGGCAATGATCATCGCCCGGCGGAAATTGTCTTCGATCAGCGGCCCAAGCACGAAGCCGAGGATCAGCGGCGTCATCTCGAAGTCCAGCTTCATCAGAACGTAACCCGCGATCGCGAACGCGGCAGCAAAGACCACTGGCGTCGCCGAGTTGCTGACCGAATAGAGGCCGAGACAGGAGAAGAGAACGACGGCGGGAAACAGCAGCCTGTATGGCACGTTGAGCAGCTTAACCCAGACGCCAACGAGCGGCAGGTTGATGATCAGCAGGATCAGGTTCCCGATCCACATCGACGCGATCAGACCCCAAAAGAGTGCCGGATCGCGCGTGATGACCTGCGGCCCGGGCACGATGCCCTGGATCATCATCGCGCCGGCCATCAGCGCCATGACCGCATTCGCCGGAAAACCCAGCATCAACAGCGGAATGAAGGACATCTGGGCGCCGGCATTGTTTGCCGCCTCCGGCCCCGCGACACCTTCGATTGCGCCCTTGCCAAATCGCTCAGGCGTCTTTGAGATGCGTTTCTCGAGCGCGTAGGATGCGAAGGAGCCGAGCAGATTGCCGGCGCCGGGAAGCACGCCGAGCACGCTTCCGACAAGGGTACCGCGACCGATCGCACCGGTGCTGCGGGCAAGATCCGCCCGGTCGGGCAGCAGTGAACCCAGGTCCGTCTTCACAAGATGACGCATAGTCGGAAGCTCAAGGCTGCGCAGAACCTCACTGAACCCAAAGACACCGATTGCAAGGACTGCAACGTCGATGCCGTCGGCGAGCATCATCGTGCCGAACGTCATCCGCGGCTCGCCCGTCTGAAGATCGATGCCCACGGCGGACAGGATGACGCCGAGAAGCATCATCGCGGCCGCCTTGGCGATGGACCCGCGCGCCAGGACGACGACGAGCGTCAGGCCCATCAGCATCAGCGCGAAGTTCTCCTTTGGTCCGAACAGAAGCGCTGCTGCGGTAAGCGGAGCCGCGAGTGTCGCGATCAGCAAAGTTGAGACGCAGCCAGCGACAAAGGACGCGATCGCGGCGATGCCGAGGGCCTTTCCCGCCCTTCCCTGCCGCGCCATCTGGTGCCCGTCGAGCGTGGTGACGACGGACGACGCCTCGCCAGGTATGTTGACAAGAACCGCAGTCGTCGAGCCGCCATACTGCGCGCCGTAGTAGATGCCGGCCAGCATGATAAGGCCACCCACGGGATCGAGCCCGAAGGTAAGCGGCAGCAGGATCGTGATCGTGGCGATCGAGCCGACGCCCGGCAGCACGCCAGCCAAGGTGCCCAGCAAGCAGCCGAGAAATGCCAGGCCGATGTTCTCGAGGGAGAGCGCGGTCTGAAAGCCGAGCGCCAGCCTGGAGAGGAAATCAGCGTCCACGTCTGAACCCCTGAACGCGCGTCAATATCATTTCAGCGTGTATTCCTCGGCGATGTAGGCAGCGCGATCACTGACGTGATCGATTGTGTTCTGCGGTCCGCCCATCGTGGTGAGTTTGGCAAAGGCCTGCTCGATCCCGGCACGGTCGCGGCACCAGATTTCGCTGATGAGATCGAACGGCGGCTCGCCGCCCGGGAAAGTATACCGGGGTCCTGGCGCCACGAGGAGCGAGCCAGTGTAGCGATAGATTTCGTCGACGCTCGTGCCGAAGCGCGCGTGCGGCCCGAGAAACCAGTCCCGAAACTCCTCACGGGTCGTACCTTCGCGGCGCTTGATCATCACGATGCCCTTGTGGGCAGTGGGCGTAAAACTCATTGAAAGGTATCCTCCTGTCTGTTCTCAGTCGTCTTGCTGACGCGGCGTCCAGCGGGTCAGCCGGCGCTCGAAGGTCAGAGCTACGCGCTCGAGTGCGAGGCCGAGCATGGACGCCAGGACAACCCATGCCAGCACGCCGGTCATGTCGAACTGGGCAAGCCGTCGCGACAGCTCGAAGCCCATGCCGGCAAAGGCGCCGGTCATCTCGGCAACGATCACGCTGCCCAGTGCCAGCCCGATCGCCTGACGCACCGTGGTCAGCAGATAAGGCACCGAACTTGGAACATAGACGAGCGCCAGCAGCCGGAGCCGCGAAGCGCCGAACAGCCGGCACGCTTCGATCAGCTTTGTGTCGATGCTGGACACCGCCGCATAGGCGCCGAGCATGAAGAGGACCACGCCGTGGATCACGGCGACGGCGATCTTGGATTCGACGCCGAGCCCAAGCCACACGACAAACAGCGGGAGCAATGCGAGCCGGGGCAGCGTGTAGAGCGCAAGCACCAATGGTTTGAACATGCGATCGAGCAGCGGCACGCGCGCGAACGCGGCGCCGAGCACAACGCCGACAGCGCCGCCGATCAGCAGCCCGGCCACGAGCTCGCCGATCGTCACCAGAACCGCGGACCAAGTCCGTGGCGAAACCACAACGGCGAAGAACTCGGCCGCGACGCGCAGCGGTGTGCTGACGACAAGCTCGCGTGCAAGACCGATGGCAACGACGAATTGCCAAAGCCCGAGGGTCAACGCGATCGCGACCGCGTGCAGCATCATCGTGCGAGCCAGAGAACGACCCGCGACCGGCTTTGCCGCGCCTCCGACTTGGGTGGCGGCGAGACTCATCGAACCCCGCCGCCAAGGGTGCGGACTGCCTCCGCCTGAAGATCGGCCCAGAGCATGTGATGAAGCTCGGCGTAGCGATCCGAGCCGACCAGCGACTCCACCGTGCGCGGCCGGGCGATGCCGACCGAAACTTCGCGCTTGATCCGGCCGGGCCGTGCACTCATCGACAGAATGCGATCGCCAAGCAGAATGGCCTCGGTAAGATCGTGCGTCACAAAAACAATGCTTTTGCGGTCGCGCTCCCATACCCGCAGGAATTCCTGCTGCATAAGCGCCCGTGTCTGCGCATCGAGCGCGCCGAACGGCTCGTCCATCAGCAGAATTTCAGGGTCCTGCGCCAGCAATTGCGCCATCTGCACGCGCTTGCGCATGCCGCCGGAGAGCTCCTTCGGGAAGCGGCCGCCGAAACCTTCAAGCCCGGTGAGCGCAAGCAGTTCTTCGGCCCGTTCGCGCGCGCCGGGGCGTCCCTGCAGCGTCAGCGGAAGCATGACGTTCTGCAACGCGGTTTTCCACGGCAGCAGCGTGTCCTGCTGAAACATGTAGCCGATCTGTCGACTACGCAGTGTCGCCTGCGTGGCAATATGAAAATCGCCACTGATTTCGACGGGTGCGCTCGGCGTGGACCGGACCATGCCGGCCACGACGTTCAGGACCGTCGATTTGCCGCAGCCGCTCGGGCCGACAATGCATAAGATCTCGCCGGTAGCGAGAGACAGCGAAACGTCGTCGACCGCCAGCACCGGCGAGCCATCACCTCCGGTGAACTTGACCGAGAGGTGGCTGATGGACAGCACAGGTTTCAAACGTACCTCCTTGCTGATCGCAATGTTCATTGCCACCTCAACAATCTCGCCGCGATCGCGTCCGTTGTCAGATTCACGATCATGGCGAGAGCCAGAATGATGATCAGAACGCTGAAGACCCCGCTAACATCGAAAACTCCCGACCTGATCCGGATCAGCCAGCCGAGACCGTTCGGGGCGATCAGAATCTCGCCAACGATCGCCCCGAGCAGACCGAGGCTAGCCGCGAGCCTCCAGTTGGAGACGAGATAGGGCAGCGCCGCCGGCAGCCGGACATGCAGCCATTGCGCCCGCCGGTCCGCGCCGAACATCGCAACGCTGTTCAGAAGCGCCGGTTCACAGAGTTTGAAGCCGCCATAAACCCCGAGAGCGACTGGAAAAACGATCAAAGAAACCCCGAGTGCCACGCGCGAGGAGAGACCAAGTCCCAGCGCCAGGATGAAGACGGGAGCAAGCACCACGCGCGGGATCGAATTTCCCAGCACGAGGTATGGATGAATCGCACGCTGAACCTGCGGAACGGCGATCAGTGCGAAGGCGATCGAAACGCCGCACGCATAACCGATCGGCACCGCGAGGAACCAGGCCTGAAGCGTAATGCCGATGTTCTGCCACACCTGCGCGGACACGACGTCCTCGACGAACTTCGTCAGCACGGATTGCGGCGAAGGCAGAACTTTTTCGGTGACGAGTCCGGCCGCGCTGACCGCATACCAGGCCAGCGCGAACAGAATCAGGCCGACGAGCCAGCCGGCCCGCAGCATTAGGTTGTAAAGACGCTTCATATCAGCGAGCCGAACTCACCGACTAATCCGCGCTCTTCGAATACCGTGCCCAGATATCCGCGAACTGTGTTGCAACCACCTCGGCGTACGGTACGTCAACCTTGAGCACGCCACCCTCCTTGAGCAGGCCGACGAGGGTGTTCCAGCCCTCCTCGCTGATCACTGGCGAGTTTTCGACGAGCTCCTTGTCGACGATCCGGCGCGCCTGCTCGACAGTCAGACCAGAGAGCTTTGCAATGTACTCCGCCGACCAGGCTGGATCCTCACGGATGAACATCATCGCATCGACCACAGACTCGACCACGGCACGCGCGACCGGTTCGTTGGAGGCAAGGTATTCACCGGTCGTGGCGAGCGCTCCCATTGGGACCGAGTCGGAGCCCGGATAGGCATTGCCTTGGCCATAGTCGACGAGCACGAACCCGCCTGCATCGAGCGCCTGCGCCGTTGCCGGTTCGACTGCCATGATGCCGTCGATCTGCCCTTCCTGCATCGCCGCAATGCCGGCAGCATACTGACCGACCGCCACAATCTGAACGTCCTGGTCCGGAACGAGACCGCCGCGGCGCAGGAGCGCCTGCAATTGCATGTCACCACCCGATCCGCGACCGGTCACGCCGAAGGTCATGCCCTTCAGGGCGGACAGATCCCCGGAATTGACTTTGCCGTCATGCTGCTTGCCGAGAACCAGCGCCCAGTTGAGTTTGCCCTGCGTCGCCACGACGTTCACCAGGCGCTGCCCCTGGACGTAAAGCGGAGCGCTGCCCTCGGGTGACTGGACGATGAATTGCACAGCGCCGGAAAGTATCGCGGTCCGCAACTCTGCGCCGCCCCCGACTTCCTGGAGCGTGACGTTGAGGCCATGCTTCTCGTAAAAGCCCCGCTCCTTGGCGATCCAGGCCGGCACGAAAAGCAGGTTGCGGTTGACGCCGATGCTGACATCCGTCTGCTGAGCGGCGGCGACATTGGGCATGCCGGCCACGGCCGCCGCCAACACGAACCAGGCGGCGATCACCGCATGAGCGTGGAGATTCCATTGCTTCTTGATTGTCATCTGCTCCTCCCAAAGCGCGAATTTCCTCAACTGATAGATCGATCAGTCAGTATGTCAACCTGCGTTTGGCATACGAATCGATTGGATTGGATTTCAGGGGCTGAAAATCACGGCGGCTTGTTCTCGAAACGGGGGACGGACGTATGCGGGTGTTTACTCGTGTGATTGATCCGCATATCAACCGAATGAGGATTCGGCGGAACTCTAGGTCAGCGACAAATCAGGTCGGAAATGCAACGCACCATTGGCGCGCAGATCCAAGACGAGCAGTTGGTCAGCGAGCGGCGACAGAAGATCATCCTCGCCGCGATCAAGGTCTTTCGTGAAAAAGGTTTTCATCAGGCGACGACGAAGGACGTAGCGGTCGCGGCGGGAACCACGCAGAGCAATCTCTACAACTATGTCCGCACGAAGGATGATATCCTTTATCTTGTCTGCGAGCACCTGGTCGGGCTGTATGACGAGGGCGTCGAGCAGGTCGTTGCGAACTTCGAAGATCCTTACGACCGCCTGGTGCACGCAGTGCGCGCAGTCACGAAGGTCATGTACACGCACCGCGAGGAACTGCTGCTGCTCTACAACGAGACGCACGCGCTGGAAAAACCCGATCGCCGGCTCATCCTGAAGGCCGTATCCCGCTTCACAAGCCGCTTCCAGGATCTGCTCGTTGCCTATGAAGCCGCGTTTGGCCAGACGCGCATCGCCAACAAGCGTGTTGCCGCGAACCTGCTCTCATTCGTGCCGGCGCTGGTCGCGCTGCGGGGATGGGACCTCAGCCTGCACGCGACGCGCGACGAAGTTGAGAATGGGATCTTCGACTTTATTATTGGTGGATTGGGCATAGCTGCGCGGCCGTAGCCTCGAGTGACCCGAAACCGGCGAAGGCCTGTCAGATCGACCGAATGTCCTGCCGTCCGATCAGCATCGAGAGCAGCGTCGCGCCGATACCGAAACACACGCCGATCGTGAGGAAAGCCGGCTCGTAGCCGAAGACGGCAATCAATGCACCGAATGCCGAAATGCCGAGCGATTGGCCCACGAAGAGTGAAGCCGCAAAGACCGACATCGCAAGGCCCGTTGCTCCCGGCAACATCTGCGTCGCTCGATTCTGCAAGATGTTGTGCATCAGGTAGAAACCCAATCCCATAAGAGCGACGATCAAAGTTACCATGGCGAGAGGCGGCTGCAGCGACAGCGCGGTAAAGCACACGAGAAGCAGCAGGCCGCCAGCCAGCACCATCCGCCGCGGATGGAGCCGCGCGAGCAACCAGCGCGCCGACAACACGTAGATCAGGCCGCCCGCGCCGAAGCCCGCGCCAATCAAACCAGCGGTGTCGTAACCCATGCCATAACGATGCACCACGAACGCGCCCACGAACGTGATGCCGCCGAATATGAGGAAACCTTCGATCAGCACGGATACCAGAACAAGCCTGGCACGCGCTGACGACAGGAGCGCCAGATAATTCTGACCAAGACGTCTGGGTACCGGTGCGCGAGGTTCGCTCACCCCGCGCACGAGGATCTCCTTGAGCAACAGTGCAGACACTGCGATCAGGAGAGTGCCGAAGAAAGCGAAGACGAAGCGCCACGAGAAATATTCGCTCAGTATGCCGGCAATCGCCGGCCCGAGCGTAAGGCCAAGAATCTGGCCTCCGATATATCGTGAGAGCACTTCCTGGCGCTGCTCCGGTGGAACAATGTCGCCCACGTAAGCGAGCCCGAGCGGGATGATAGCCCCGGCCGCCGCGCCGGCCACAAATCGGAGCGCGGCCAGGCTTTCCAGCGAGCCGGCAAAAACGCCCGCGAGCGTGCTCAGGCCGACAAGCAGCGTCGCGCCCGTAATGAGCCGCACTTTACCCACGCGGTCGCTGAACGGACCGATGGCGAACTGGAAAAGTCCGTAAGCAAGGGCGAAAGCCGTTGCGACGACGGCTGACCGTGCCACCGTGACATGAAACTCGGCAGCAAGCAGAGGTATCATGGGATCGGCGGCGCGCATCACCGCGGCGGAGCAGAAGTTCGCGGCGCTGAGCACAATCAGGCTGGCGTTCGCGCTCGGTCTGGCTGCGGGGGTCATTGCGAACCACCCGCCGACCCGGAAGATCGGCTCGACGCCGCATGCTCGGCGGCGCGCAGGCCGAAGACGAATGCCTTCACAAGGCCCCCGACATAGTCCGCTCGCGGTCCGCCCTCCAGACCGCCGATGCTGTTGCCGGCCGCGTAGAGCCCACAGATCGGCTGGCCGTCTGTGCCGATCGCACGCGCATCTCCGTCGACCGCAATGCCGCCCATCGTGAAGGTGATGGCGGCGCACAGCGGAATTGCGAAAAATGGCGGATCGATCCGTCGCGGTGCGACCCGCAACTTGCTTCGGGCAGGAAACAGGGCGGCATCGCCGCTTTCGATCGCTCGGTTATGCGCACGGATCGTCTGCTCCAGGCCCTCGACGTCCACCCCAACCAATCGCGCGAGATCGCCCACTGTGTTCGCCCGGTGCACCGTTGCACCAAAGTCCGCCAACACAGGATTCGGCGGGATCAGCCCTCCGGTCCGTCCCGGTCCTTCCCAAATCTCCTCGCCGAAGACGGCGAAGGTTGAGAGCGGATTGTCAAGTTTCGCGATCTCGTTTGCGGCATGGATGCCGCCCAGGCCCTCATCGAGAAAGCGTGCCCCATCGAGTCCCACCACCACGCCGGAACATGCAACGACATCGATCTGCGGATAAGGCCAGAGTCGGCCGTCCGTCATCGCCTCGCGGCACAACAGATGGCCATAGAAGCGGTCGAGCCGCACGAGCGCGGCTCCCGCCTCGGCCGCCATGCGCGCACCATCGCCGCGCGCGCTTGCTGCACCGCGCAGCAGCACCGCATCGGGATGCCGGCCGAAGTATTGGCGAAACATCTCGGTATTGCCTGAGAAGCCGCCATCGCAGATCACCGTGGTTTGCGAGCGGACCTCCACATCGCCGCCCGCGGTCGAGCAGATCGCGCCGGCGCAGCGGCCTTGATCCACAAGCAGCCTGGTTGCCCGATGACCGGACAGAAAGACTCCGCCCCGCTCGAGAATGCGATCCTTGAGGGTCCTCAGCGCCCGGTCCGGCCCCCAGCCCTCCCATTCGAGATGAGTGACGAGTGGCCGGGGTGGCGCCAGGTACCAGTTGCCGACATTGGTGACGGCAGGCACGATCTCGACGGCTTGAGATTTCAACCATTCGAGCACTCGGCCCGCCGTGTCTGCCAGCGCATCGATCAATTCGCGTGGCGCTTCGCCCTGCGTCCACGCCGTCAAGAGGCTGCGGAGCGTTTCCGGTCCCTGGGTGATGTCCTGATAACAGAGATGAAGGATGCCGTTGGCGAAACGGGAGTTCGCGGGATAGCTGTCGGACGCACCAGCCTCCAGAACTGCCACGCTGAGCCCCAACTCGCTCGCACGCGCGGCAGCGGTAAGGCCGGCAAAACCCCCGCCAATTGCAATGAGCTCGAAGCTTTGTTCGCCCACAATGCCCGTCCCCTATCCTCGGCGAATTTTGCCGCAATCAGATTTCATATCGTCTTGACTGATCAGTCAGTCAGTGTCAATTGAATCGGCTGATCGTTGGGAGAACGGTCGCCCGCAGATCACGCGTCTTCGGGCAAACAGGGAGGAATAAAATGAAGTACTGGCTTTCGGCAGTTCTTGCCACGGCGGTCGTTGCTGCGCCCCTTGCAGCCGTTGCGCAGACATTCCCCAGTCGGGCAGTGACGATCGTGGTCCCATTCCCGGCAGGGAGCGGAACTGACGTTGTGGCCCGTCTCGTTGCTGCCGAACTCCAGCCACGTCTCGGTCAGCCCGTCGTGGTCGAGAACCAGCCTGGCGCCAGCGGCATCGTGGGCACGCAGGCGGTGGCTGGCGCCGAGCCCGACGGTCACACGATCCTGCTCACCAGCAGTTCGCACGCGATTCTTCCGTCGACGCAGGACTCATTGCCCTTCGATGTCATTGCCGATTTCGCCCCGATCACCATGGTGAGCGCCGGTCCGATCATCCTGACCGCCAACAAGGATCTGAAGGCCGGCAATCTCGACGAGTTGAAGGCGCTTGTTCAGGCCGAACCTGATTCCATCACCTTTGCCTCGACCGGCGGCGGCACGATACCCGCGATGGCCTTCGAGCTTCTGAAGATGCGGACTGGCATGAAGATGCCGCACGTCAACTACTCCGGAGGCTCGACCGCGATCGTCGACGTCATGACCGGCGTGACGCAGCTGTCGTTCACCGCACCCAGCACCGCCCTGCCCTATCTCGAATCCGGTGACATCAAGGCGCTCGGGCTAAGTTCTGTCGATCGTCCGAAGTTCATCATCGATAACCCTGCCTTCTCGAGCATCAAGACGCTCGACGAACAGGGGCTGACGGGCTTCAACGTTGAGCTTTGGTATGGCCTCTTCGCGCCCGACGGCACGCCAGCGGATGCGGTCGGCAAACTTCAGGCGGAAGTGGCCGAGGTTCTCGGGAGTGACGCGATCGCGGCGAAATTCAGCGAACTCGGCGTCGGCGCGCGGCCAACGACAGCGCAGGAATTTGCAGATTATCTCGGCGCGGAGGTAGACCAGTGGAAGAAACTGGCGGCCGAGATGAAAGCAGCCGGCAACTGAGCGGGGGCCGGCCATGGTCGGACCGGTATTTCCTCATCAGAGACACCTAGAAAGGCGAACCATGTCGAATTGGCCTCAGAACATCCTCGTGTCCAATGAGCGTGGACGCATCGTCGCCATGGACTCGCTCGGCTATATCGACGAGCGCAACGAAATGACCGACGTCATCATTGGTGCGTCGCATGGCGCGCCATGTGCAACCCATCTCGTTGTGCCATGGCGGCCGCGTGGTGTGATCGTCCACGATGCGGGAATCGGATTCCGTGATGGTGGTGTCGCGGGCCTCACCCTGCTGCAGGAGTATTTGATCCCAGGAGCGGCGGTGGAGGCAATGTCCGCCCGCATTTCCGATGCCCAGGACATGTACGACAACGGCGTCATTTCCCGCGCCAACAAGGCAGCCGGCCAATTTGGCGTCGTGCCCGGCATGAAAGCAAGCGAAGCGGCGCAGAGGCTTCTCAACGAGAAACCGCAAATCGAGTCACATGCTCGCCGGCAGATCATCGTTCACGATTCAGATATTGGACGGGTCGTCGCGCTCGACACCGTGAAATACGCAGACGCGCGCATCGACGGAAGCGTCCTCTGCATGGGTTCTCATGCGGCGCGTTCCATGCCGAGATATCTTGCCGCGCTTGGCGTCGATCTCGCCGGTGTGATCACCAACGATTGCGGCAAGGCCAAGGATGATTCAGGCATAGCCGGCTTGGCCGCGCTTGATGAGGTTGGCACCGCGGCTGCGACTGCATCTCATTTGAGTGCCCGTGTTGGCGACGCACGCAGCACCTACTTCAACGGTCGCGTTTCCGCGGCCAACGAGACCGCGCGCAAGCTGGGCGCGGTCATTGGCCAACCTGTTCGAGAACTGGCCGAACTGATGCTTTTGCACCGGAAGCGCATCAAAGGCAGATAATGCCCTCCGAACCGAAGCCGCTTCAAACAGACAGCACTGCCCCACCGGCGCCTGGCTTTCGGCGCGACGCCGCCGCAGGAGCGATCATCGTTGCGCTCAGTGCTTTCATTCTGTGGGCGACCTACCCTCTCGAACGGGGCACGCTCCGGCTCCCGGGGCCTGGATACTTTCCGCAGACAGCCGCCGCGCTGCTCGGGATTCTCGGCATCGCGATCACAGCGACCGGCTGGCATTGGCGATCGGACACTGCAACGACATGGAACCTGCGCGGTGTCCTGTTCCTCTGCGCTGGCATCTTATTGTTCGCTGCAACGATCCGCACTGCCGGTTTTCTCGTGGCGGGACCGCTCTGCGTTATCGTCTCGAGCTTTGCGTCCTCGGAAACCCGGTGGAAAGAAGTGGTCGTCTCGTCAGTCCTGCTGACGGCGTTTTGCCTTCTAACCTTCAAGTACCTTCTTGGGATGCCGATCTCGATGCTGACGATCACAAACTTTTGGTGATTGGCCGATCACGATTGCGCCATAAGCGTTTTGAAAATCGTCCGACCGCCATTCGTCGCGCCAACGTCGGGTACCTCACAACCGCCTCGGACGAGCACTTGTGGCTGGAGGCGAAAACGGGTCGAGGACCGGAACATTAGCTTTATACTTCACGACATCGACAAGGCAGAGCTGCCCGGTGCAGCCCTGTGCAAGTCGAGAAGTACCGACATCGATCGTGACTGTGTTCACGTTGCCATGGCCGCATGTTATAGTTTCGGCATCATCTAACGGCGTGAACCATGCACCGGTCGAGGCCTGCACGACACCCGGACGCACCGCGTCGGAGACGATCAGGGTGGCGAGGAAGGCGCCACGTCCGTTGAACACACGCAACACATCTCCATCCGCAAGCTTGCGCTGCGCCGCATCCTTCGGATTCATGCGCAAGGGTTCGCGCCCGTCGCGTTTGCCGGCCTGGCTGTTGCTGCCGAAGTCGAGCTGCGAATGCAGCCGCGTCGACGGCTGGTTGGCGACAAGTTGAAAAGGATGATCGGCGGCGGCAGGCGCCCCCAACCATTCGGTTGGCTCCAACCATGCTGGGTGCCCGGGGCAGTCGTCGTAGCCGAACGAAGCAATGGTGCTGGAAAAGATCTCGATCTTGCCTGACGGCGTCGGCAACGGGTTTTTCTCCGGGTCCTGCCGGAAAGCTCGAATGAGACTGGGCCGCGGATCGGTCGGCAGGTCGATCTCGCCACGCGTCCAGAACTCTGAAAAGCTGGGAGCCTCCAGCCCCAGCTTTGCGAGGCCCAGCCGCGTAGGCTCGTAGAGGTGCTCCAGCCATTGCGTCGGGGTTCGGTCCTCGGTGAACGCGCGCCTGCTGCCCAGCCGCTCAGCAAGATCGGTAAAGATCGCGTAGTCGTCGCGCGCTTGGGCGAACGGCTGCACAGGCTTATGTGACGCCGATGGAGAACCTGATAGCGGCGCATCTGGAACTGATGAAAAACGTCAGCCGGTCGCTCGAGGAAGTCGTTCCGTTCTGAGCGCGCAATCGGACCGCTGATAATGTTCAGGCCGTAAAAGCCTGATCGGTCAAGCGCCCGGCGACCATAGCCCGGGCGGTTGATCGAGACCCGAGGTTTGCCGTCAGACTGAACGGATCGTCGCTTCCAGTTCCGTCAACAGGCGATCGGCGTGCATTTCCCCGAAGACCAGCGGCGGCCGGATCTTGAGAATGTTCGAATGATAACCCGTGCCTGAGATCATCACCCGCCGCTCGCGGAGTCCGTTAACGATCGAAAGCGCGGTTTTGGAATCCGGCTCCTTGGTCACCCGGTCCTTCACCAGTTCCACGCCTATATAGAGGCCTGCTCCGCGAACGTCGCCGATGCTCTGGTGGCGCGTGGCGATATCCCGAATGCCGTCCTGGATGATGCCGCCGACGCGGTCGGCATTTTCCATCAGCTTCTCATCGCGGATAACGTCAAATGTCGCTTGCGCGGCCGCGATGGCGACGGAGTTGCCGCCGAACGTATTGAAGTAGCGCAAATCATTGCCGAACTCCCTGATGACATCGGCGGACAGGGCCACACCCGCCACCGGATAGCCATTGCCCATCGGCTTGCCCATGGTGACGATGTCGGGCTCGACTTCATGACGCTGATAGCCCCACAGGCGCTCGCCCGACCGGCCGAAGCCGGATTGCACCTCGTCGGCGATGAAAAGGCCACCCGCCTCGCGGACAATATCCGCGACGGGAGCGAGCAGGGTCTTCGGCTGCGCATAGATGCCGTCCGACGAAAACAGCGAATCCGTGATGAAAGCGGCGAGGCCTTGACCATGACGGTTCAGTTCGACGATCTGAGCCCTCACCTGCTCAGCCATCCACCGCCCCATCTCGTCGGGCTTCATGCGATAGGAATCCGGCGTCGGCACCCGGCGCACCCAGATACCCAGCGGCGAGCGCTCGCCGAGAGAGGGCGAGAAGCCAGCCGTCAGCCACGAATTGCCGTGATAGGCTTCCGAGGTGATAATGATCCCCTGGCGCCCTGTCTTGTGTCGGGCGATTCGGATCGCCAGATCGTTCGCCTCGGAGCCGGTGCAGGTGAACATGATGTGCTCTATCCGGCCGCCGAACGTCGGCAAGATGTCTTCCGCGTAGCGGAGAATACCCTCCTGGACGTAGCGTGTGTGGGTGCAGAGGGTTTTCATCTGCGCGGTGACGGCTTCGACCACCCGGGGATGACAATGCCCAACACCAACGACATTGTTGTAGGCGTCGAGGTAGTCATTGCCGTCCGGGTCGTAGAGCATCACGCCCTCGGCACGGCTGAACTCCACAGGATTGCGATAAAATAGGCGATAGGAAGGACCAAGAGCCCGCATGCGGCGATCGATCTTGTCGCGCATTTCCGGTGCAAGCTCTCCCGCGTCGGCGGGATTGAAGCCATTGACCATTCCAATGTTCTGGCTTGCCGGCAATATCTTGCGATGTTGTGTCATGGTGCAGCCTTTCTCAATTTTTTTCAGGCATCCGCGCGCTGCGTGAATTGCCCGGATATCTGGTCTATCGGCCTGCTGAGAAACCAGTCGAGTTGTGACCAGCCCTGCTCGGTGTTCCGCATGATGTATGTGCGGTTTTCAGGAAACATGCGGGCCCGCCAGATGGTGAGCAACGCCCTCGCAATCACCCGTGCCATGACGAGATGCGGTATCAACGCAAGTTCGTCTTCCAGCAGATCGGCATGGCGCAGATAACCGCGCAGAATGTCGCGTCCTTCGAGGAACAGGTCTTCTCGCGCCCGTGAAGGAAGCTGGTTGAGCAGCGCCGTCGAGGCGTCGATTGCTATCGCGGTGCGCACAGCGTCGCCAAAATCAATCACCCCCGCGACGAAATCCGGTGACTCGCGATTGACCACTATGTTCGATCGGCTGAAGTCGTTGTGCAGGACTTGAAAACGGCAGGACTTCAGACGCGGTTCGAGTGTTTCGAAGCGGGCCAGACCTCTTCGTAAGGCGTCGTGCTGCTGCCGATCCTCGACGTATTCGAGGAGATGCTCAAGTCGCAAAAGGTGCTTCACGTCCCAGGCCAACTCATGGCTGTCGGCTTCATGCGAAAAGTCGCTCATGGCAAGCCGCAGACGCGCGAGCGCTTCACCCACCTTTTCGCGCTCGGCGGACGAAGACGTGGTGTCGCTCAGCGGCGTGCCCCTCACAAAGCTCAGCAGCCGTACGTGCCTCTGCTGGCCGGCGCGGTCGCCGTAAAGAAAATTCCGCTCCCCCTGAAGAGTTGGAAGAACCCGCGGCACAGGCGGAGCGATATCGGACGCAGCCAGATGTTCCAGCAATTTGACCTGAAGATCGATCTCTTGTGCAGCCTCGGCGGGATTTGCGACTTTGAGCACCGCCTCGCGTCTTTCATCCGTGACGAGTCGGAACGTGTCGTCCTTCTCGGTTTCGAAACGGCTGAGCCGGCCTTCGATACCGTAGTGCAGGCGCGCGACTTCAGCTGCTTCCTGTGGAGTCATTCTTATGTGAGCGGACCCAAGGCCAGCGCCATCGGTGATCCGTTTTACGGGCGACATTCGCTTTCCTTCCCGTGAAATTGCATGCAGTTGATCGATTGTCGACAATTTATTCGTTTGCTAAGACACTCTGGAGCCATCCGATTGATTCAGCAGGGTGGTTTGGTCGGCTTGCAGCCGATACCCGCCTGATGCAGCGAGCTGGGGCCGGTCGGGGGAAAGCGAAGTAGAGCCAGTCGATTGTCGCTTGCGGGTTCGCCACCACCGCCGCGCCACGACACATGCGGAGGAAGGACATGACCCGTCCTGTCGTCGGACCTATCGTGAAAATGCCGGTAGAAGCTCAGGCAACGGATGCGCTCCGCGAATCCATCGTCACGGGGGCGATTGCGCCGGGCAGTCGCATTACCGAGGTAAATCTTGCGGAGCAAATGAACCTGTCGCGAGCAACTGTGCGCACGGCGCTTCACCAGCTTGCCAAGGAAGGCCTCATCATCCTTCAGCCCTATACCGGTTGGAAGGTGGTGGCTTTGAGCGCTCAGGACGTTTGGGAACTCTACACGCTGCGTTCCGCAGTCGAGCGACTCGCCGGAAGGCTCGTCGCAGCGAAGCTCGCCGAAGGTGCCGGCGATAGAACGACCAGAGCGCTGCAACGGGTCTTCGAGGACCTCGCCGATGCCTGCGGAGAAGGCGATAAAAACGCCATCGCCGAGGCCGATTTCGCGTTTCACAAAGCTATCATCACGCATGCCGGGCATTCGCGACTTGCAAACCAGTACAGCCTCATCGAACAGCAGATCAGGATGTACATCCGTTCCAGCGACGAGTTGATCGACGAGCCGCAGCAGATAATCGAGCAGCATCAACCGATCCTCGCTGCCATTCTGCGCGGCGACATCGAGAAGGCGGGACAACTTTCCGAAGCGCACAATCTCGGTGAGGGCGAAAAGCTCTCGACCCACCTTGCGAAATTCGAGTCGCCTGAGACCACGGCGCCGACGATCAAGAAGCACAGTCGGCGCTAAGCCCCTGCTCCGTTTTGCCGGTCGTGACGCTAACGAGAAATTCTGCGCGGTCATGACTTAGTATCCGCGCCTGCGGTCGACGAGCTTGTGCAGCGGTTGCCCCGCACGAAACCTTGCCAGGTTTTCGAGAAAGCTCGAGATCACGTCCTCAGGCAAAAGCGGCCCGGAGACGTGAGGCGTTATCGTCAGGTTTTTCAGGCCCCACAGGCGGCTTTCGGTCGGCAGAGGCTCGCGCTCGAAAACATCCAGCACGGCACCGGCGATGACATCACCTTCCAGCGCGTCTGCAAGCGCATCTTCGTCAACGCTATGGCCGCGCCCGACATTGATAAAGACGGCCTCACGCTTCATCGCCGCGAAGATATCCGCATCGAAGATGCGTTTCGTTTGGTCCGTAGCCGGCAGAACACTGACCAGGAAATCGCAGGCCGAAGCAAAGGCCGGCAGCTCGTCAGCGCCGTGATAGACTTTGTCCACGCCGTCTGGCAGTGGCGCCTTCGAGCGGCGCCAACCGACAACACGCATGCCATTGCGATTCAGCGCGAGCGCTATCAGCGCGCCGATATCGCCCAGCCCCGCAACACCGACAACCTTTCCTGAAGCACGCCCGACCAGATAGGGTCGCCAGGCACGATCGCGTGCCTGCGCCCACGCACGCGGAAACTGCTGGGTAGTCGCATAGATTGCACCCAGCACATATTCCACCATGCGCGGCGCAATCGCCGATCCGTCGGTGCGCGAAACCATCAGAGCGGGATCCCGGACGAGATCGCCGGCCATGTCTTCGACGCCCGCGCTGATCTTGTGGACCCAACGCAGCTTCGGCATCGCTTCAATCAGCCCCGCCGGGAATTTCCAACCAAGCAGTATCTCGGCTTGTCTCAGCGAAGCTGCGGCTTCCTCAGCTGACGCAGCCTCCGATAGATTGAGGTCTGGAACGGCCTGCCGGAGAAGCGTGCCATAGACGGCCGCTTCTCCAGGGACGGGCGAATAGACGAGAACGGCAGGCGTCGTCATGAGCTCGTGCCGAAGCACAGCCTCTGGACAACATCCTCGAGGGTCGATGCCGCCTTCTCGACCTGATCTACAGGAACATATTCGTCAACGGTATGAGCTTGCGCCAGCCGACCCGGCCCAAAAACGAGACAGTTCACGTTGCCTGTCCGCGCCTGCACGACGGACGCGTCCGTATAAGCCGGAAACACCGAAACGACTGCTTCTCGACCTATCACTGCGCCAGCGCTTTCGACAAAGCATCGGGTCAACGCGCCGTTCCGGTCCGCCTCGACGGGGGGGCGGTCATTGTTGAACTGGCGGAAGGCAATTTTACAACCGGCCACCAGCTTTTCCGCTGCGCGCGCGCATTTTTCGACGATGGCCAGCGTGCCGGCAATTGTCATGGGCGGCGGCAGCCGGATGTCCATCTCGAGGCGGGCATGATCGGGAACGACATTCGTCTTTATGCCGCCATTGAACGCGCTGAAGGTAATTTCGGCCTTTCCGAGCGTGGGGTGATTATGCGGAAGCGCATCGATCTCCCGCTTCATGGCATGGACGAATTCGGCTCCGGCGCGGATGGCGTCGACGCCGACTCCCGGGTTGCCCGCATGAGCCAGCTTGCCGGTCACCTCGACCTCGACCCACAGCAGGCCCTTGTGAGCAACCATAACCTCGAGATTGGAAGGTTCGGTCGCGACGACGAGCGTTTCACCATCAACGATCCCCTCATCGACGAGGGCGTTGACGCCCCGCATATAGGCCCCTTCCTCGTCCACCGTTGCGCACATCAGAAGCGTGCGATCCGGCTTTCGGCCCGCGCGCGCCGCCGCGGCGAATGCATACATGGCAACCGCCAAGCCCGACTTCATGTCGCAGCTTCCGCGGCCGTAGAGCTTGCCATCGACGATCTCGCCGCTGGTCAGGGAAAGCGTCCAGCCTTCCCCGAACGGAACGGTGTCCATGTGCGCGAGCAGCGCCAGCGCCGGCTGGTTGCCGGAGCCAGGCAATCGCGCAATGACGTTCGAGCGGCCGGCAAGCACCTCACGCACTTCCATCTCTGCCCCCGGAAGGGCAGAGAGCCAGTCGCGAACGAAGGCGGCCATGTCGGCTTCGGTGCCGACAGGGTTCTCGCTAGGTATTCGGACGAGCGCCTGCGTGAGGGCGACAGCTTCGGCCGGCCCGTGGATGTCAGGCATGCTGCGGTCCTCCGACCGGGTTGGACAGTGCGCCGATGCCTTCGACTTCGCAGGTTACGACGTCGCCGATCTGCAGATAGCCGCCACGGACGACGTCGTCGCGCGAGTAAGGCTTGCCGCCCAGTTCAGGATCGTTGCCCCATGCCGTGCCGCCCGGCGTTCCCGTCGCAATCATGTAACCTGGGTAGAGCGTCAGGAAGGTCGAGAAGAACGAGAGCAGCTTTGCGGCCGAG
>DATJTE010000207.1:0-6217 GCA_035503715.1 Rhizobiaceae bacterium
ATTCCTGCCGGCGAACGGGCTCAAGGAGCGCGGCAAACATCACGAGATCTACATCGGCGATCCGAGGAAGACTCCGCCGGAGAGACTGAAGACGGTTCTCAGGCAACCGGTGGAGCGACGATAGGTTGGCGTCTGCACCAACGCTATTTTGAGCGACGGAACGTTTTCTTGTTTTCAGACTATTCGGTCGGGTGAAGCTGAGTCTGCGGGCCGCGATCACTACAGATATCAACATCAGACATCTTCATGTGAACTTGCGCAATACTGCGATCCGGAACATCTTGTCCAATAAGTACGCCTCGACTCCCGCTGGGGATTCCGTCGCATGCAAAACCCGGATCCAGTCCCATACACGCCGCATTTCCGCGATGTGCTCAAACGGGAGTATGCCGACCTCTGGCTGAGGCGGCCGCAAGAGGCGCTCGACGATGCCGGGCCGGCGGCGGAGACCGGTGAGAAGGCGCCGCCGTCGCTATATGGCGTCGCGCTTTCGGGCGGCGGCATTCGCTCGGCCTCCTTTTGTCTCGGTGCGCTGCAGGCGCTCGACCAGCATGGCCTCGCCGAGCGTATCGATTATCTTTCGACCGTGTCGGGCGGCGGTTACACCGGCGCCAGCATGATCTCGGCGATGCGGCAGAACGGCGAACGCTTCCCGTTCTCCCCAGGCAGTGCGTCCGACATGCACGACAACGAGCCGGTGAACAACCTGCGCGACAACAGCCGCTTTCTGGCACCGCGCGGCGCTACTGATCTGCTGATTTCGCTCGTCGTCATCCTGCGCGGCCTGGTGGTGAATGTCACGCTGCTGCTGGCGTTCCTGCTCCTGCCGCTGGCCACCATGATGATCCTTGCCAATCCGACGAAGGAGCATCTCGAGCGCAGCATCGTGCAAGACCTTGCCGAGTACTGGGTGCCGGCAAGCCTGAGGGACGACGCACTCTTCAAGCAGGCCCTGCCTTACATCTCCGACACCTTCATCATGAGCAAGAGCCTGGCGATCCTGCTGTTCGTCGTCCTAGTCGTCTGGGCGCTCCGTCGATCCTTCAGCGAGGGGCGAGGCCAAGCGCACGACATAACCGTTCCCGAACAAGAGTCGCAGGGGGCTCTCTGGGGACGACGTTTGGTCGTGGCGCTCGCGGTCACGTTGTTCCTGGAGTTGCAGCCTCCGATCCTGCTGTGGCTCATGAACGCCCTCGACGCCCATAATGCTGCGCTGTCGGACGAAACCGCTCGCCAAAGCCTCACCGGAATGATCGGAACCATCGCTGCCGCACTCGTCGCATTGACGGCAACCTTCCGGACCACCTTCGTCGGGTGGATCCAGAAGGCGCTGACTTCGGAGTCGATCGCCGCCAAACTGAAGGCGTTGCTGGCCCGATCGATGATCTACACCGCCGGGCTGGTGCTGCCTCTGATGATCTATGGGGCCTTCCTTATGATCACGATCTGGGGCATCGAACCTTCGCTGTGCGCGCCGGTGCCGCTGGAGCTGACCAAGGATGACCGTGTGTGCGCGTGCGTGGTCGACAGTTATCCCCTGACACCTGAAATCCTTGCCGTCGCGAACATCAGTGTGCTCCTCGCGCTGAGTTTCGCGTTCGTGTTCGTCTTTCTGGCGGCTATCACGATCAGGGATCTGGCGCAGGACGCGATCGATTTCGTTGTCGCGGCGATCGTCAGCGTTCTGGCGACCGTCGTCCTTTTCACCCTGGCAAGAAAATACGCCGGCACGGCGGCAATGCCGGAGATGAACAGCTTCAGCAATGTGCTCGGCTACAGCATCGGCATAATCATCCTCGTGCGCTTCGTGGGTCTCGTGCTGTTTGCGAGCGATTCGCGGCGTAGCTGGGGTGAGCGCCTGAGGGCGTTCATTTTCAGTGGGTGGGGCTTGGCGCTCACGTCCCTCTTCCTTCTCCTCTTCCTCTTCATGTCCGCGATCGCCACGCGAGAAGGCGCGGGAGACGCCTCCGTCACATGGGTCGTCTTGTTGCGCTATGTGATCAGCATGCTGCTCGTTTTGCTTGTCGGCTGGCAGTTCACGGAGAACGCCAACGGCCTGCACCGGCTTTACCGGGACAGGCTCAGCACGGCCTTCAGGCTTGGCCAGCCCGACAACGTTCCGTTGTTGCTCTCGGACCTCGACGACAGCAGCCCCTATCTGCTCGTCAACGCGACACTGAACGTTCGGGAGGGCGATCGCACCCGCGACGAGAACCCGACCTCCCTGCCGGACGCGCCACGAAAGACCGATCCGGCCAGGCGCGGCCGCAATGCCGAGTTCTTCCTGTTCTCACGGTTTTTCGTGGGAAGCGCCTCGACGGGCTACGCCAGTACGAAGAACATGGAGTCGATCGATCACAGGCTCGATCTCGCCACCGCGGTTGCCATTTCAGGCGCCGCGGTCTCCTCGAGCATGGGGCGTATCAAGATCGGGTTGCTCGGCCCGACGCTTGCGCTTCTCAACCTCAGGCTCGGCTACTGGCTGACGAACCCCAACGAGTTCAAGAAGGCCGGCTTCGGTGCAGTGGCGGGCGAAAAACCGAAACGCTCGTGGCACGATGCTCTCAGGCTCTATCTCTTCGCCGAGGCCTTCGGCCAGCTGCGCTCCGACAGCTCGCGCGTCTATGTGACGGACGGCGGACATATCGACAATATCGGCCTCTACCAGCTGCTCAAGCGGCGCTGCAAATTCATCGTCGTCATCGACAGTGAAGCCGACCCCGCCATGACGTTCGGCGCCTTCAGCGACCTGCAGCGCTTCGCCCGTATCGACGAAGGCGTGCGCGTGACCTTGAACTGGATGCCGATCCGCGATGCGGCGCTGGCGCGCATGGCGGACAGGACGAAACAGGTGGCGCCGGGTGAGGCTGCGCATGACCAGCATTTCGCGATCGGCAAAATCATCTACGAAAAGGAAGCCGGCGACGATGGCAAGACGGACGAGCAAGAGGAAGGGCTGCTGATCTACGTCAAGGCCAGCATGACAGGGGATGAGCCGGACTACGTGCTAGACTACGAGCGGCGTTATCCGCTGTTCCCGCATGAATCCACCGGCGACCAGTTTTTCTCCGAAGAGCAGATGGAGGCCTACCGCGCTCTCGGCTATCACTGCGTCGCGCGCTTCCTGGGCACCGAGCGCAAGGATCTGAACGGCGATGCCGAAAGAGGTGGCAGCAAGAGTGGGCCGATCACGCGTATGTTGCGCGAGCTAAAAGCGACAGCCTCGACAACAAAGCTGATGGAGCCCAGGCCGATGCGAGCGCGCTAAGCTGTTGCTGTGGCTGACGCGCCTGCTGACCGTCGCTGGTGGTTTATGGCTTCTCGGCGACGGATTTCAGCTTGGTGAGGCCTTTTTCGTAATCGGCTCCGACCCAGCGGTCGAACAGCAGGCCGAACCAGCGCGCGGCGATACCATCGAGCGGCGCCTTGAACCCCCAAGTGGCCAGCGTGCCGCCGGTGGTCAGCGTCAGGTCCCACTGCGCGATCGCCTTCATGCCGTCGAAGTCAAGTTCGGAGGCGACGTGCGTGGGCGGCGTGTATTCGAAGATCGTCTGCGAACCGTTGCCGACATTGGGATTGTCGGAGGTCCAGACCATCTTCTGACCGATGCCGGTTTCCGGACCTTCGAAGGTGTATTTGATGTTCGGGTCGAGATCGGCCCAGGGCGAGAACTCGTTGAAACGGCGCGCGTCGCCGACAATGGCAAAGATCTTTTCAGACGGCGCGGCGATCTCCATCGAGCGCGAAACGACAGCCTGGGCCGGCAGAAGGAACGAGCCGACGACCACGATGACGGCCAGCGCGATGATCAGATAGGCCAGCCATTTCAACAGCCTGAGCATGATCCCTCCATTGTTGCGTCACGTGTCCGAGCAGCGTAGTGCAAGCATTCGCGCCGCCGTCCGCCGCCGTCAAGCGACGCTGTCATCGTTTGACGAAGAGGCCGTCGATCAGGGCGGCGAGCGCCTTGTGGTAATCTTTCGCTGCGCCGCCGGCATCGATAGCGAGAGCGGCACGGTCGAAGGCCGATGAGAGCAGGTGGGTCAGCGCATCGATCGGCGTCGATTTTGGCAACGCGCCTTCGCGGACGGCAAAGACGATCCCTGCCTTGAGCGAGCGCGTGCCATTGCGGCCATCGATCTCGTCCATCTCGGCGCGGCCGAGCACCGCCGGTCCGTCGAGCAGGAGGAGGCGGGTGCGGCCCTGTTCGGACATCGCTTCGAGGAACGCCTCGCCGCCTTTCACCAGCGCGTCGCGCGCGCCGAGCGATTCCGGTGCCGCGCGGTCCACTTCAGCAGCGACTGTGGCGGCCTCCTGCTCGACCACCGCGCGCAAGAGCGCCTTCTTATCCTCGAAGTGATGGTAGAGCGCGCCGCGCGTGACGCCGGCGGTCTCGACGATCTCAGGGGTGCCGGTGTCGGCGTACCCGCGCTCGATGAACAACTTGCGCGCTGCGGCGATCAGGTCGCCCTGCGTCGCCTCCGTGCGTTCCTTCTGCGATCGGCGCAGCAGCTTTTCTCGTTGCATACATGCAGCCTGTATGTTAATTGGTTGAAACATACAGAATGTATGTTGGTTGCGAGAGGGAGGAAAGCCATGAAAACGACGAGCTATTATCCCGTGCTGATGACCGACGACGTGGCCGCCACCGCGCGCTTCTACAAGGAGCATTTCCGTTTCGAGGCGCTGTTCGACGCCGACTGGTACGTGCACCTGCGCTCGACCGAGGACAGGCGGGTCAATCTCGGCATCGCGCAGTTCAACCACGACACGGTGCCGGCCGCGCGGCGGGCGAAAACGCAAGGCCTGTTGCTCAACTTCGAGGTGCCCGACCCGGATGCTGTTTACGAACGCGTGCGCGCGGCCGAGCTCCCAATTCTCCAGACGCTGCGCGACGAGGATTTCGGCCAGCGCCATTTCATCACGCAGGACCCGAATGGCGTGATGATCGACGTGATCAAGCCGATCCCGCCGAGCGCCGAGTTCGCCGCGAAGTATCTGGCGGAAGTGCCGGTTTAGCGGGTAGCTGTGCCGAGGTAAAGTCGAACTGACCTTTGACTATTTCTCGCGGGTGGCGCCCTTCGAATGATCGGATTTCGGCACGTGCCTCCACCGTTCGATCAGTTCGCGCTTCTCGTCGGCTATTGCGTTCACGAGACTCACTCGGATTACTTCAATGATCGACACATTGCGTTGGCGAGCGAGATCGCGCGCCAGTTGGATCGTCTTCTCGTCTTCCAAGTAAATGGTCATCTCTAGAAGAATAGCATCGTCGCCATGAGGCGGATAGCTATAACGCTTCGCGCGCCCGCGGCGTGACGGCGATCTCGCTTTTCCCGAGCCGGCGGAGCACCGTCAGGCTCGCGGATTTGCCGATCCGCGAGCCGTCGAGCAGGCGGACGAGATCGTCCACGCCGGTGACGGGGATGCCGTCGATCGCGGCGATCACGTCGCCTTCCTTGAGGCCAGCCCTCGCTGCAGGGCCGTTGGGTTCCAGTGAGCGCAGGCGGACCGCGGCGTTGGCGCCGAGGCCGGCCATCAGGGCGGTGCGGCGGGGCAGCGGGACGGTGTCGGCCGAAACGCCGATGAAGGCGCGGCGCACTGCGCCGTAACGAATGATCTCCGAGATGACGAAGTTCGCCGTGTTGGAGGCAACCGCGAAGGCGATGCCCTGCGCGCCGCGGATGACGGCCGTGTTGACGCCGATCACCTCGCCGGAGGACGAAACCAGCGGACCGCCGGAATTGCCTGGATTGAGGGCGGCGTCGGTCTGGATGACGTCGTCGATCAGCCGCCCTGTTTCGGCGCGCATGGAACGGCCGAGCGCGGAGACGACGCCTGCCGTCACCGTCCACTCGAAGCCGAGCGGATTTCCGATGGCAATGGCGATCTGACCGCGGCGAAGCTGCTTGGAGTCGCCGAGCGGCGCGAAGTCGGCGAAACTGTCATGCGCGCGCACCAACGCGATGTCGGTGTCGGCATCACGGCCGAGCACCCGGCCTTCCGCCTTGTGGCCGTCCGGCATGGCGATGCGCACCGTCGTCGCCTTGCCGACGACATGGCTGTTGGTGACGATCAAACCGTCCGGCGAAATGACGAAGCCTGAGCCGTGGCCTGCGCGCTGCACGACCGGTTCGATGCGGCAGACCGACGGACCGATGCGGTCGACGGCGTCCGCGACGGTGGCGGAATAGGCATCGAGCAGTGGCGTGTCGTC
>DATJTE010000208.1:0-22950 GCA_035503715.1 Rhizobiaceae bacterium
CCGTTCTGTGCGGCCTCTGCCACGATATCTATCGCTCGCTCGAGAGAAGACTGAAGGTTCAGCAGGACAGGCGGCTTTTGCGAAATTGCAACTTTGGTTTCCATGCCGTTCTCCCAATCTCAATCGCAGTGGGCGCACCGGGCCACACGCTCTTGCCGATGATCGACCGTTGAGCAACCTGCGTCGAGTTCAGAAACTGTACCACTGATCCTCTCGTGCGCATTCGAGCGAGGTCTTTGGAGGGATCTGGCTAGGGAATGCTTGTCCCAGTTCAGGATGCCGCCCGGCACTGCAATGTAGTGCGAAACAGTAGTCCGAGAATCACCATGAAAAGCTGGCCCCTGATTGACGTACCTCATGAAAACCTGGAAAATGGAAGAAGGAGCCCGAATGCCGCGACCAACTGTCAACGATCTCGCAAAGATGGCAGGCGTAAGCCTGGCGACGGTAGATCGTGTTCTGAACGCGCGTCCAGGCGTCCGAGAAAAAACGGTCCGCCGCGTCAATCTCGCCATCGAAACCTTGGGCTACGTGCGCGATGTCACGGCCGCCAATCTCGCGCGTCAACGAAGTTATCGGCTGGTTTTCGTGTTGCCCGATGCGCCGGTGCAGTTTGTCAGCACCTTGCGTGAGGCAATTGCCGAATCCCTGAAAAGCTCGGTCGCCGACCGGACGGAGGCGAAGATCGTCACTTTTTCCAACGGCAATCCGCATGCGCTGGTTAAGTCGCTGCGCGCGCTGGACGCCAGCGACACGGATGGTGTCGCCATCTTCGCGCCGGAGACCCCTCATGTTCGCGACGCCATCGCCCGGCTGAAGGCCGACGGCATTCCGATTGTGGCGCTGGTGTCGGATCTGCCTAACACGGGACGCGACCATTTTGTCGGCATCGACAACATCGCGGCAGGTCGGACGGCCGGCTTTCTCATGGGAAAATTCATAGGAAATACAAGTGGTTCCGTGATGGTCCTGGTGAGTTCCATGCAGGCGCGCGACAATGTGGAGCGCCGGCTGGGATTTGACCAGGTGATGGCCGGATCCTTCCCGCAGGTGGATGTCCTGCCGTCGCTCGAAAACCATGACGACGAAGACGTCACGACGCGCTTGATCACGGACATGCTCCGCGATCGGCCGGACATCGTCGGCATCTACGCGGTCGGTCACGGCAGCCGCGCGCTCGTCAATGTGTTGCGCGATCATGAGCGCCGCGAGGCAATCATCCTGATCGGTCATGAGCTGACCCAGGTGACGCGAGACGCGCTGCGCGAGGATCTGATGGACGCGGTCATCAGCCAGAATGTCGGCCACATCGTCCGCAGCGCATTCAGGGTGCTGCGCGCCAAGAGCGATGGGCTGGATATTTTCAGCGCCCAAGAGCGGATCCGCATCGAAATCGTGGTTCGCGAGAACCTGATCTGAGCCTCAAGAGAGCTGCGCAGGCGGGGCGACCAAAAACAGGATTGACATGAGGTACGTACCTCAAATAGCGTGGCCTTGTAACTGATGTTTGCGCTTTCGGGAGGAGCAACATGAAACGTGCCCACATGGCGACCGTAGCCGCCATATCGCTGACGGCCGCGCTGGCATCGAATGCCGCGCAGGCAGAAGACCTCACTCTGTGCTGGGCTGCATGGGACCCGGCCAACGCCCTGGTCGAACTGTCCAAGGATTTCGAGCAGCAGTCAGGTCACAAAATGACCTTCGAGTTCGTGCCGTGGCCGAACTTCGCGGACCGCATGCTCAACGAACTGAATTCGGGCGGCAAGCTGTGCGACCTGATGATCGGCGACAGCCAGTGGATCGGCGGCTCGGCCGAGAACGGCCATTATGTGAAGCTGAACGAATTCTTCGACGCCAACGGCATCAAGATGGAAGACTTCGTTCCCGCCACCGTTACCGGCTACTCCGAATGGCCGAAGAACACGCCGAACTATTGGGCGCTGCCGGCTTTCGGCGACGTCGTCGGCTGGACCTACCGCAAGGACTGGTTTGCGCGTCCGGAAATCCAGTCTGAATTCAAGGCGAAGTACGGCCGCGATCTCGTCGAGCCGAAGACTTTCGCCGAGCTGAAGGACATTGCCGAGTTTTTCCAGGGCCGTCAGATCGACGGCAAGACCGTATACGGTGCGTCGATCTATACCGAGCGCGGTTCCGAAGGCATCACCATGGGCGCCATGGACGTGCTCTACAGCTTCGGCTTTCTCTACGACAATCCGGACAAGCCGTACGAGATGGAAGGCTTCGTCAATTCGCCGGGCGCTGTTGCCGGACTGGAGTTCTACAAGTCGCTCTACGATTGCTGCGTCGCGCCGGGCACCTCGAACACGTATATGGGTGAAGGTATCGACGCCTATAAATCGGGGCAAGTGGCGCTGCAGATGAACTTCGCCTTCACCTGGCCGGGCTTCGAGGTCGATCCGAATGTCGGCGGCGGCAAGACCGGCTATCTCGTCAACCCGGCTGGCCCTGACGGCAAGAAGTTCGCGCAGCTTGGCGGGCAGGGCATCTCTGTCGTCTCCTACAGCGAGAAGAAGGACGCCGCGCTCGAATACATCAAGTGGTTCGCGCAGCCGGACGTCCAGAAGAAGTGGTGGGCCGCGGGCGGCTTCTCCTGCCTGCGCGCCGTTGTCGAGGATCCGTCCTTTGCCACCAGCCAGCCCTATGCGCAGACCTTCCTCGACTCCATGGCGATCGTGAAGGACTTCTGGGCCGAGCCGAGCTACGCGACGCTGCTCCAGGCCTCACAGAAGCGCTTCCATGACTATGTGGTCGCTGGCAACGGCACCGCAAAGGAAGCTCTGGATGGGCTGATCGCCGACTGGACGGAAAGCTTCGAAGACGACGGCAAAATGTAATCGTCCGCTCGTCCCGGGAGCTCGCTCCCAGGACTTGCGGATTGCCTCCCGGCGAGCCTGCAGCGTACGCTGCAGGCTGCGTCGAGGATGCTTGCCCGAGACTATTCCGGGAAGGAGAAGAGATGTCCGAGTCGGCGATCGATCGCGTGGCGGAAGCTACGCCGGTGCAGATTTCACGCCGCGTGCGCGGACTGGGTGACCGGACCATCGCCTGGATTTTCGTCGCGCCGACGATCTTCCTGCTTCTCGCAATCAATATCTTTCCACTGATCTGGACGATCAGGCTTTCCTTCACCAACTACGCGGCCAATCGTCCCGGCCGTGAGGTCGAGTGGGTCGGCCTGCGCAACTATGAGCGCATCCTGACCGACGCCGACACCTGGGCGAACATGCAGACCACGGCGCATTTCCTCGTCTGGACGCTGTTCTTCCAGGTGCTGATCGGCTTCACGCTGGCCTGGCTGATCAATCGGAAATTCCGCGGCAACGATCTCGTCACGACATTGATCGTGCTGCCGATGATGCTGTCGCCGGCGGTGGTCGGAAATTTCTGGACGTTTCTTTACCAGCCGCAGATCGGCCTGATCAATTATCTGGTCGAGTTCGTCACCGGCATACCGGCTTCGTCCTTCTCGATGCTTGGCCCCGGCGGCTGGGCTCGCTGGGCGATCGTCATCGTCGACACTTGGATGTGGACGCCGTTCGTGATGCTGATTTGCCTCGCCGGACTGCGCTCCATCCCAGACTACATCTACGAAGCAGCCGAGATCGATCGCGCGTCCAAATGGCGGCAATTCTGGACCATCACCATTCCCATGGTGCTGCCGTTCCTTATGCTCGCCGTGCTGTTCCGCGGCATCGAGAATTTCAAGATGTTCGATTTGGTCGTGCTTCTCACCGGTGGCGGTCCGGGCGATGAGACGCTGCTCGCCTCGATCGACCTGAAGCGAGAAGCGTTCGAGAAGTGGCGCACCGGCTTCTCGTCGGCCTATGCGATCATTCTCTTCGTCACGGTCTTTGGCCTCGCCTCGATCTACGTGAAGGCGCTGAACAAGGTGAAGGAGCGATGAGCAGCTATTCCATCACCGAGCCTTCGTCCGCGCAGAAGTGGATCGCCGGGCTGCTGGTCGGCGCCTACACGCTGGTTACGCTGATCCCGCTGGCGTGGATCATCGCGACAGGCTTCAAGACACCGGCGGACGCGATTGCCTATCCGCCGAAGGTGATCTTTTCGCCGACGGTGGAAGGCTATGTGAACGTCTTCACGACGCGCACGCGAATTCCGGCGGACCAGATGGATTCGCTGCCGCCGCCGGCGAATTTCGCCGAGGAAATCGTCCGCGACCAGGGCATGATGATCACCGGACCGTCGCGCTACGGTGCGCGCTTCCTCAACTCCGTCATCATCGGTTTCGGTTCGACCTTCCTCAGCATCTTCCTCGGCACGCTCGCGGCTTACGCCTTCTCACGGTTCCGCGTGCCGCTGAAGGACGATCTGATGTTCTTCATCCTGTCGACGCGCATGATGCCGCCGATCGCCGTCGCGATCCCGATCTTCCTGATGTTCCGCCAGCTTGGGCTCTCCGACACGCATCTCGGCATGATCCTGCTCTACACCGGCGTCAACATCTCGCTCGCGGTCTGGCTGCTCAAAGGCTTCATCGACGAGATCCCGCGCGAGTACGAGGAGGCGGCGCTGATCGACGGCTACACCCGCTTCCAGGCGTTCTACAAAGTGGTGCTGCCGCAGGCCGCGACCGGTATTGCGTCGACCGCGATCTTCTGCCTGATCTTCGCCTGGAACGAGTATGCCTTCGCGGTGCTGCTGACGTCTGGCACCGCGCAGACCGCGCCACCCTTCATCCCGACGATCATCGGTGTGGGCGGCCAGGACTGGCCAGCCGTGGCTGCTGGCGCGACGCTGTTTCTCATTCCGGTGATGGTCTTCACCGTGCTGCTGAGGAAACACCTGCTGCGCGGCATCACCTTCGGAGCGGTACGCAAATGAGCGACGTCATCAATCGTTTGATCCGGCTGCGCCGCGGACCGTGGGAGATGGCAGCGTCGATCCTGATCGGCCTCGGCGTCGTCATGCTGATGCAGCCCTTCTTCCTATGGGCCTACTCCTGGTCCTTCATCGTGACGCTGGTCGGAACCATCATTTTCATCATCGTCAGCCATTTTCCCGAGTAGCTCTTTGGCCGAGATCGTCATCAAAAATCTGCGCAAGGCCTTCGGCGATTTCGTCGCCGTCAGGGATTCGAGCTTCACCATCAATGACGGCGAGTTCTTCATGCTGCTCGGCCCGTCGGGTTGCGGCAAGACTACGACGCTGCGCATGATCGCCGGTCTCGAGCTGCCGACATCCGGACAGATCCTGCTCGACGGTCAGGACGTCGCTCAAGTGCCGGCAAGCGGCCGCGACATCGCCTTTGTGTTCCAGATGTTCGCGCTCTATCCGCACATGAATGTCCGCAGGAACATCTCCTACCCGCTGGTGAGCCAGGGCGTGCCGCGCGCCGAAGTGCGCCAGCGTGTCCACGAGGTGGCTCGCATTCTCGGCATCGAGCACATTCTCGAGAAGTCGGTGGGTGGCCTGTCGAGCGGCGACCGCCAGCGCGTGGCGCTCGGCCGTGCCATCGTGCGAAGGCCAAAAGCCTTTCTAATGGACGAGCCGCTGGGCGCTCTCGATGCCGAATTTCGCGAACATATGGCCGAAGAACTGCGTGCCCTGCATGACCATATGAACGCGACAACCGTCTACGTCACTCACGACCAGCTCGAAGCCATGCAGATGGGTGACAAGATCGTCGTGATGAACCACGGCGTCGTTGAACAGTGGGGCACGCCGCAGGAGATCTACGATTTTCCGGCTACAATGTTCGTTGCCGATTTCATTGGCTCGCCGCCGATGAATTTTCTCCGTTTCGAGGTGGCGCTGATGGCCGGTGCTGACAGCGTACCGCTGGCAGGTGCGTCCGTTCCGATCCCGTCGCTCCGTGCACCAGCGGTGTCAGGCCGCTATGCGCTCGGTGTTCGTCCGGAGCACATTCGCTTCAGTGATGGTGCCGCGTATCGTGGCCGCATCATCACTGCGGAGTATCTCGGGACGACACAGATCGTCACGCTTCAAACGCCCAATGGCGAACTGAAAGCGCGGATCGCCTCCAGCGCTCCAGCCAAGGTCGGGGAGACCGTCGGCCTGTCTTTCAACACACATACGTTGTCGCTGTTCGACGCCGAAGGTGGCGCGGCATTGCCGCTCGATCGCGCCGTTGCGTCAACGATGCGGGGAAAGGTTACGGCTCATGGCTGAGGTACGCCTTTCCGGTGTGACCAAGCGTTTCGGCGACACGACGGCGGTCGACGATGTCTCGCTGACGATTCCCGACGGCGCCTTCGTCGTGCTTCTCGGCCCGACCGGCGCCGGCAAGACGACGACGCTTCGACTGATTGCGGGCCTGGAGCGGCCGGAATCGGGCGACATCCTCATGTCCGGAAAGAGCGTCGTCGGCGAGACGCCCGCGCAGCGCAATGTGGCGATGGTGTTCCAGCAGTATTCGCTCTATCCACATCTGACGGTTCGCGAGAACCTCGCCTTTCCGCTCAAATCGCCCATGCTCAACACGCCGCCGCAGCAGATTGCGCGGCGTGTCGCCGAGGTGGCGGAGGTGCTGCGCATCAGCCACAAGCTCGACAACAAGGCGACCGCGCTGTCGGGCGGCGAGATGCAGCGCGTTTCGATCGGACGCGCGCTGGTGCGCAAGCCGCAGATATTCCTGATGGACGAGCCGCTGTCGTCGCTCGACGCCAAGCTGCGTGCCGACCTTCGCATCGAACTCAAGCGCATCCAGTCGAGTCTCGGCTCCACGCTCCTTTATGTGACGCATGACCAGACGGAGGCGATGACAATGGCGACGCATGTCGGCGTGCTCGACCATGGCCGCCTGGTGCAGTTCGGCACACCGCGCGACATCTACGAAGATCCGTCCAGCATCTACGTCGCGACCCGGCTTGGACAGCCGCGCATCAACACGCTGCCGTCCGACGTGTTTGGCCCGGCGCCGCAGGGAGCGTCATTCATCGGCCTGCGGCCTGAACACATTGTCCAGGGAGAGGGCAAGGCGGCGTCCGTGACCCGCATCGAACATCTCGGCGACCAGACCCGTTTGCACCTGACCATCGACAACCATTCGTTGGTGACGCTTGTCGATCCGCATACGTCATTGCGGCCCGGCGATACCATACCGATACGGCCGGAAAGGCCCCTCTATTTCGATAACAACGGCGCCCGTGTCGGCTAGGGAGATTTGTATGGCACAGTTCTTCAACTCACGGGAAACCGTTGTCGTCGATGCAATCGACGGTTTTCTGCGCGGCGCCGGCGGACGGCTGGCGCGGCTCGACGGCTATCCGCACATCAAGGTCGTGTTCCGGGCCGACTGGGACAAATCCAAGGTCGCGCTCGTCTCGGGTGGTGGCTCCGGCCACGAGCCCGCGCATGCCGGTTTCGTAGGGCAGGGCATGCTGACCGCGGCGGTCTGCGGCGATGTTTTTGCCTCACCATCGGTCGATGCCGTTCTGGCGGCGATCCTGACTGTAACAGGAAAGGCGGGCTGCCTGCTTATAGTCAAGAACTATACCGGCGACCGGCTGAATTTCGGTCTCGCGGCCGAGCGCGCGCGGGCGTTCGGTCTCAACGTCAACATGGTGATTGTCGACGACGACATCGCTCTGCCTGATCTGCCTCAGGCGCGCGGCGTGGCTGGAACGCTCTTCGTGCATAAAGTCGCGGGTGCTCTCGCCGAGGCAGGTCAGGACCTCGACGCGGTGACAGCGGCGGCACAGCAGGTTGTCGGCAGCGTCATCTCGATTGGTATGTCGCTCGGCACCTGCACGATCCCGGGGTCACCGCGCGAGGAGCGGATCAAACCGGGCCATGCCGAGCTCGGTCTTGGAATTCACGGCGAAGCCGGAGTCGAACAGGTTGTCTACACGGACGCAAAAAGTGCGATGGCGATGGTCGTCGAACGTCTGTCGAGATCGCTGAGACCCGGCCCGCATGTCGCGCTGCTCAACAATCTGGGCAGCACGACGCCGCTCGAGATGTCGACGCTTGCCGAGCAGCTCGCGCGGTCGGCGATCGCCGATCAGATCAAGTGGGTCGTCGGCCCGGCTGCGATGATGACCTCGCTCGACATGCACGGTTTCTCGCTGTCACTGATGCCGGCAACCAAGGAATTTGAAAGCGCGCTGCTGGCGCCGGCTGCTCCGTTTGCTTGGCCGAGACTTGAGGCGTTCGGCAAGGTCGAGGTCTATCCGTTGCCGGATGGCCTCTCGCCGATCCAGCCAATGCCTGCGGCGCATCCTGCGAGGCGCGAGCTGCTGCGCAAATGCTGCGAGATCCTGATCGCTCAGGAAGCCGCGCTCAATGCGCTCGACGCGCGCGCCGGCGATGGCGATACCGGCACGACGCTGGCGACGGCAGCGCGTGCGCTGATCAGTGCGCTCGACCGGCTGCCGCTCGCTGATCTGACACAGCTCTATCGCGCCGTCGGCATGGAGCTCAGCCAGACCATGGGTGGTTCGTCGGGCGTCCTGCTGGCGATCTTCTTCACCGCGGCAGGCGATGCGTCGGCAAGCGGCAAGGACTGGATCGGATCGCTCACCGCCGGTCTCAATCGCATCCGGCAGGTGGGCGGCGCCGAACCGGGAGACCGCACCATGATCGACGCGCTTGTGCCTGCACTCGAAGCGTTGCCAAACGGGGTGACTGCGGCTGCCAAGGCAGCACGGAAAGGCGCGGATTTCACCGGTACGATCAAGCGAGCGAAGGCTGGCCGTGCCAGCTACATCTCCGAAGAACAGCTGCAAAATGTCAATGACCCAGGTGCGGAGGCAGTCGCACTGCTTTTCGAGAACCTGTCGTCGGGAGCAGGTGCAAGGCACGCTGCCGAATAACGAAGTCGGACTCGAACTGCCCTTCGAACATTGCGGCCTCAATTGGCCGTGGAAAATTGAGAAAATGAAATAGAAGGTTGCGTCCTTACCTATCGGGAAGCTGCTGGATTTCCAGGAATCTGCCTAAAGCGTGTGCAGCCTCGCTTTTCGATTAAATTTTCATCAGACTCTAGCTGCATTGCGCAAAAAATCCTCAACCATTCGTTAACCTGCAAAAGCAGGGAGGCCAGTTGTTTCGACGCACACCGAGCAACTCACTGACTTTGCTGCGAAAAGTATCTCCCCATTGATGAGCACGTGATTTGGCACGGGTGTTGCATCGCTTTGTGCGGTGCAACAACCCACTGGAGAGGTGTCAAACAATGAGGGGTACCCTGTCGTCCATGTCAAAGCTCGCAGCCGCGACGTCCATCGCAGCGTCGATTGCCTTCGCCGCCCCGGCAATGGCTCAGGAAGATACGATCAAGGTCGGCGTGCTCCATTCGCTGTCGGGAACGATGGCGATCTCGGAAACCACGCTGAAGGACACGATGCTGTTCCTCATCGAGGAGCAGAACAAGAAAGGCGGCGTGCTCGGCAAGAAGCTCGAAGCCGTCGTCGTCGACCCGGCCTCCGACTGGCCGCTCTTTGCCGAAAAGGCACGCGAGCTGATTTCGGTCAATAAGGCCTCGGCAGTGTTCGGCTGCTGGACCTCGGTTTCGCGCAAATCCGTGCTGCCGGTGTTCGAAGAGCTGAACTCGCTGCTGTTCTATCCCGTGCAATATGAAGGCGAGGAATCGCAGCGAAACGTCTTCTACACGGGCGCCGCGCCAAACCAGCAGGCGATCCCTGCCGTCGACTATCTTATGAATGAGGAAGGCGTAGAGCGCTGGGTTCTCGCCGGCACCGACTACGTCTATCCACAGACGACCAACAAGATCCTGCAGGCCTATCTCGAGTCCAAGGGTGTGGCCAAGGAAGACATCATGATCAACTACACGCCGTTCGGTCATTCCGACTGGCAGACGATCGTGACCGACATCAAGAATTTTGGCTCGGCCGGCAAGAAGACGGCCGTCGTCTCCACCATCAATGGCGACGCCAACGTTCCCTTCTACAAGGAACTCGGCAACCAGGGCATCAAGGCTGAGGACATCCCGGTCGTGGCCTTCTCCGTCGGCGAGGAAGAACTCGCAGGTCTCGATACCGCACCGCTCGTCGGCCATCTGACCGCCTGGAACTATTTCCAGTCCGTCGACACGGAAGCCAACGCCGAGTTCATCGCCAAATGGCAGGAATACACCAAGAACCCGAAGCGCGTGACGAACGACCCGATGGAAGCGCACGTCATCGGATTCAACATGTGGGTGCAGGCTGTCGAGAAGGCCGGCACCACCGATCCGGATGCAGTCATCGACTCGATCATCGGCGTGTCCGTGCCGAATCTGTCCGGCGGCTACTCGACCATGATGCCGAACCACCACATCACAAAGCCGGTGCTGATCGGCGAGATCCAGGCCGACGGCCAGATGGAAACGGTGTGGCAGACGTCCGGCCTCGTCGTTGGTGACGAGTGGTCCGACTACCTGCCGGACTCGAAGAGCCTGATTGCTGACTGGCGCGCGCCGCTGTCGTGCGGAAACTTCAACGTCGCGACCGGCAAGTGCGGCGGTCAGGGTGTGAACTAGGTTTTGGTTTGACCGCGAGGCATCCGGGCGGCACCTCCTCCCGTCGTCCGGATGCTTGAATAGCCTCAAGCAAAAAATTCGCAGTGATGACCTTGGTCCGGATCATTCTCGCCAGCTTGTTTGCCGTGCTCGTCCTCGCCGGACCGCTCTCTGCGGACGAAGCAACGCTTCGCCCGATCATTGCGAAATTCGCGACCTCAAAGAATTTCAAGGACACCGAGGCGATCGTGCGCGAGCTGGGCGCGACCGGCGATCCTGCCGTCGAAAAGGTTCTGGTCGCGCTTTCGGAGGGCAATCTCAGTTTCCGTAAATCCGACCAAGCCGTCTTTATCATCACCGAGAGCGGACAGACGGTCGCGCTGTTCAATCCGATCACCGGCGATGCTGCGGGTGAAGCGCAGAAATCCGAGATCACCAAGGTCAAGGTCAACAATGGCCTGCGCCGCGTCATCCGTGACGTGCTGGGTTCGCTGACGCTTGGCGCGGACGATCCTGCGGTACGGCTCGCTGCCGCCGAGACGATGTTCAAGAATCCCGACCCAGCGGCCATCCCCGCGCTCGATGCCGCCATCGCCAGCGAGACGGTTGCATCGGTAAAGACCGCACTGGGACAGGCGCGCGCGTCGGCTGTCCTCGTGTCCGATCTGCCGGAGGCGGAGAAACTCGCAGCGATCAACATCATCGCGGCGCGCGGCGATCGCGATGCGCTGTCGCTGCTCACCGCGTTCGAGGCAAAAGCGGAAGGGCCGCTGAAGGATGTCGCCGCCGCCGCGATCGCCGGCGTCAACTCGACGCTCGCCGCCTGGGAAGTGGCGCAGAACGTCTGGTTCGGCATCTCGCTCGGCTCGGTGCTTCTGCTTGCCGCCATCGGCCTCGCCATCACCTTCGGCGTCATGGGTGTGATCAACATGGCGCATGGCGAGATGGTGATGCTCGGCGCCTACACCACCTTCGTCGTGCAGAATTTGATCCGCGCTTATGCACCCGGCCTGTTCGATTGGTCGCTGGCGATTGCACTGCCCGCCGCGTTCCTCGTTGCCAGCGCCGTCGGTTTGATCATCGAGCGCGGCATCATCCGCTTCCTATACGGTCGTCCGCTGGAAACGTTGCTGGCGACCTGGGGCGTATCGCTCATACTTCAGCAGGCGGTACGCACCATCTTCGGTCCGACCAACCGTGAGGTCGGCAATCCATCCTGGATGTCGGGCGCTTTCCAGATCGGCGAGATGTCGATCACCTGGAACCGCTTCTGGATCGTGATCTTCGCGCTCAGCGTGTTTGCCGTGCTGCTTTACGTCATGAAGCGCACGCATTGGGGCCTCGAGATGCGCGCGGTCACCGCGAACCGTCGTATGGCGGCCTCGATGGGCATCCGCACGCCTTGGGTCGACGCCTTCACCTTCGCCCTCGGCTCTGGCATTGCTGGTATCGCCGGTGTGGCGCTCAGCCAGATCGACAACGTCTCTCCGAACCTCGGGCAAGGCTACATCATAGACAGTTTCATGGTCGTCGTGTTTGGCGGTGTCGGCAACCTATGGGGCACGCTGGTCGGCGCGCTGTCGCTCGGTGTGCTGAACAAGTTCCTCGAGCCCTATGCCGGCGCGGTGCTGGGCAAGATCCTGGTGCTCGTGTTGATCATCCTGTTCATCCAGAAGCGCCCGCGCGGCCTGTTCGCGCTGAAGGGCAGGGCGGTGGAAGCATGATTACGGGTCGCTTCTTCGCCGCCGGCGCGGACTGCCGTATCGCGATCACAATTGCGGTGCTGCTTGCCGTCGCGATCATTTTGCCGATCCTCAATCTCGCGGTGCCGCCAACGAGCGCCTTTCACGTACCGGCCTACATGGTCGCGCTGGTCGGCAAATATCTCTGCTATGCACTGCTTGCGCTCTCGCTCGACCTTGTCTGGGGCTACGCCGGCATCCTGTCGCTCGGCCACGGCGCGTTTTTTGCGCTCGGCGGCTATGCGATGGGGATGTATCTCATGCGCCAGATCGGCGACCGCGGCGTCTACGGCAATCCTATTCTGCCCGACTTCATGGTGTTCCTGAACTGGAAAGAACTGCCGTGGTTCTGGTACGGCTTCGACCAATTCTGGTTCGCAGCGCTAATGATTATGCTGGTGCCCGGCCTGCTTGCCTTCGTGTTCGGCTGGTTTGCGTTCCGCAGCCGCGTGACCGGCGTCTATCTTTCCATCATCACGCAGGCCATGACCTATGCGCTGCTGTTGGCCTTCTTCCGCAATGATATGGGCTTCGGTGGCAACAACGGCTTGACCGATTTCAAGGACATCCTCGGCTTCAACGTGCAGGCCAATTCGACACGCTCCGGGCTCGTCGCCGCAAGCGCGATCGCACTGGCGCTCGGCGTCTTCATCACCTGGCGGATTGTTGGCTCGAAGTACGGAAAGCTGCTGATCGCTGTTCGCGACGCCGAGCCGCGCACACGCTTCATCGGCTGGCGGCCGGAGAATGTGAAGCTGTTCGCTTTCACAGTCTCGGCCGTCATGGCCGGCATCGCCGGCGCGCTTTATGTTCCACAGGTCGGCATCATCAATCCCGGCGAATTCGATCCCGGCAACTCGATTGAGGTCGTCATCTGGACGGCCGTCGGCGGCAGGGGAACGATCGTCGGCCCGATCATCGGCGCTGTCCTCGTCAATGCCGGCAAGAGTTGGTTCACCGGCGCGCTACCGGAACTCTGGCTCTTCGCACTGGGCGGTCTGTTTGTGCTGGTGACCCTGTTCCTGCCGAGGGGTATTCTGGGGTTGTGGGATCAGATCAAGCGAACCCGTCGCGTACAGGTTGCCGAAGTAACGCTACCGCCGCGCGCGCCAGAGCCTCTTCCTGCGGCTGAACCCAAGGTCGTTCGTGCGGCTGCGCGCAAGACTGGCGACTGGATGTCGGTCGCCGGCCCAAAACCACAGCCGGCGGAGTAAGCCTATGAGCCGGCAGGACACCATTCTCTATCTCGACGGCGTCTCGGTCGCCTTCGATGGTTTTCGGGCGATCAACAATCTGTCGTTCCTTTTGGGAAAGGGCGAGATGCGCGCCATCATCGGCCCGAATGGTGCCGGGAAGACGACGATGATGGACATCATCACCGGGAAGACGCGGCCGGACGCTGGCGAAGTGTTCTTCGACGGCGACATCGATCTCACCAAGCATGACGAAGCCGACATCGCCATGATGGGCATCGGCAGAAAATTCCAGAAGCCTACGGTGTTCGAGAGCCATACTGTCGAGGACAATCTGCTTCTGGCGCTGAAAGGTCCGCGCTCGATCTTTCCGGCGCTGTTTCACAAGCGCTCTGACATCGAGACCGCCGACATCGACGAGATTCTCGGCGTGATCCGCCTTAGCGAAAAGCGCAACGAACTCGCGGCAAATCTCTCGCATGGCCAGAAGCAGTGGCTGGAGATCGGCATGCTTTTGGCACAGGATCCGAAGCTGCTCCTCGTCGACGAACCGGTCGCCGGCATGACCGACGCCGAGACCGAAGAGACAGCGCGGCTGCTCAAGGACATTGCGCGCCAGCATTCCGTCGTCGTGGTCGAGCACGACATGCATTTCGTCCGCGAACTCGGCGTCAAAGTCACCTGCCTGCACGAGGGCTCCGTGCTCTCGGAAGGCACGCTCGATTTCGTCTCTGGCGACGAACGCGTCATCGAGGTCTATCTGGGGCGTTGACCATGCTGTGGCGATTTCCTCTGGAGCGTTTCACCAACCCCCTCTGGCCGGCGCCTAAGCCAGCCACCCTCGCTCCCGAAGCGAGGGCGCAGGGGGACCAGGAGAAGGCGGGGGCCGATGCTTGAGGTCACGAACGCCACGCTCCACTATGGCGCCGCTCAGGCGCTGCGTGGCGTGTCGCTCAAGGCGGACGCCGGAAAGATCACCTGCGTGCTCGGCCGCAACGGCGTCGGCAAGACAAGTTTGATGAGATCGATCGTCGGCCATCATCGGCTGACGAGCGGCACGGTTGCCTTCGAGGGGAAGGCGCTCGACCGGAGCGCGGCGTATGACCGCGCCCGGTCGGGCATCTCTTTCGTCCCCCAGGGCAGGGAGATTTTCCCGCTGCTGACCGTGCGGGAGAATCTGGAATCCGGTTTTGCACCGCTGAAGCGCGGCGAGCGCGACATCCCGGGTCATGTGTTCGAACTCTTCCCGGTGCTGAAACAGATGCTCGGCCGCCGTGGCGGCGACCTGTCTGGTGGCCAGCAGCAGCAGCTCGCGATCGGACGCGCTCTGGTGATGCGACCCAAGCTGCTCGTGCTCGACGAGCCGACCGAAGGCATCCAGCCTTCGATCATCAAGGATATCGCCCGCGCCATTCGCTACCTGCGCGACACGGCCGGCATCGCCGTTTTGCTTGTCGAGCAGTACCTCGATTTCTGTCGCGAGCTTGCAGACGAGGTTAACATCATGGACCGCGGCGTGATCGTGCATACCGGCCCAGCCGAAGACCTCGACAGAGCCGACGTTCGACGACATCTCGTCGTTTGAGATAGCGGCTAGATTCAGGACCACTCGGCGAAACCGCGCTCGCCTTCAACACCGAGCCGCTAACGCAGTTCTCACCCAGCGCGCTGGAGAAGGAGCAGACGCGGGCCATGCAGATGAAGCCTCAGACCGGCCCTTGGTTCAGCATTGGAAACGTCGGCGGTATGCGCCCTGACTTGAATACGATCTCGAGAGCGTCGATTGCCTTCTGTGTGGCGGCTATATCGCTTTCCAGCTGTCTGCGTTCTTCCTTGTCATCGGTATCGGTTAGCCACTGCTTGAAGTCGGCCAATTCCCGTCTGAACTCGTCGTAGTATTCGTGCCAAAGGTCCCACTGGACCTTTTCGTCCTTGGTCGCTGGGCCGCGGATGTAGGCTGTGCCCTTGTTCATATCGAGTTCGATGTGATTGGGATGGGGCAGAGGCTCGGGTCCGGCTATGCCCAATGTCTCACGCCGGCGTAGTTCCTTGTCCCACTCGATCTTGTAGGTGACGGCGGCATCGAACCACTCATCATGAAGACGCCGGTTTTCACGTTCCGTCGTGCCGACCAGTTGAGTGAACAGACGTTGCGAGCGATGATTGCCTTTCACGGCATTGACGGCGATCGAACGCAGCACCGCCTGTGCCATCGGCATCGTTACGACGCCCTGCGCGTCGGTCATGGTGATTAATCGATATGCCTCATCCAGGATGAGTGCCTTCAACTGTTCGCCATACCGATCGACAAACTTTGACTTGTTCTTCGAACCTCTCGGACGGCCCTTCGGGTTTCCGGACTTTCCCTTCTGAAAGCGCATGGCCGCCGGTGGCCGCGCATAACCGATGTCGTAAGATCGATTGACCGTGGCGGGCAGCTTGTTTGCAAGTTGAGTGTTGTCGGCGGTCGTGGGCACCAGAAGATTTTTCCTGTCAGCCTTGGCCATTCGGATCCTCCCCGGAAAGCGACGGGCTGACCAGGTCTACACGGACGTCGCCAGGGCGAACGATGGTCCGGATGATGTGAGTGACCCGATCCTTCTTTGGCTCGTTGACGTTGAGCTCGCTCATCAGTTTGAGAACAAGAGCGATCGATCTCGCGTCGCCTTTGATGGCCTTGGCGACGAGCGACTTGAAGAGGGCGGCCCGCTGCTCGACGATCTTCTGCTCGCCGCCTTCGATGATGGTCACCGGAGCCGATAATGCCCGATCGAGCAATGCGCGCGCTGTTTTTGACCCTTTTGGCCGGCCGCGTGGATTGCCCGAGCGGCCTTTCTCGAAGCGGGTCGCAAGAGGCGGCTTGCGATAGCCGACTTCATAGAGACCTTCTGGGTCATGCTTTCTGATGCGTTTCATTCTGCGGCCTCCTGGACGGAAGCGACGCGCCGTCCGCCCTCAAGCCCGCAGGCGATCAGTTCTGAGTCATCCTTTGCATAAGCCTCCCATCGCGCAATGATCCGGTCGCAATAGATAGGGTCGAGTTCGATCAGGTAGCCGCGGCGGCCCGTCTTATGTGCCGCAATCAGCGTCGAGCCCGAGCCGCCGAAGAGGTCAAGCACGATCCCGCCACGAGCGGACACGTCCTTGATCGCGTCGGCGATCATCTGCACCGGCTTGACCGTCGGATGCAGGCCAAGCTCATCGAGCCGGCCAGTCTTCAGCGTGTTCACGCCACGATAGTTCCAGACATTTGTGCGGTAGCGACCGTGCTGGCCAAGCTCGAAGGTGTTGAGATGAGGGGCCGTGCCCTTCTTGTAGGCGAAGATCAGCTCATGGCGGGAGCGGTAGAAGGTCCCCATGCCGCCATTGTCCTTGGCCCAGACGATCAGGTTCTTCAATTCGGTGAAGATACCGTCCGACGCCCGCGCCATCTCGTCCACGTGGCGCCAGTCCATGCAGATAAAGTGGATCGAACCGTCGTGGCTGAAGCGGACCGCGTTCTCGAACGCCTGGCGCAGGAAGACGATGAACTCGTCCTTGCTCATCTCGCCCGATGCCATCGCGAACTCGCGGTGCTTGATCTTGCCCGAGCCGCCGACATGGCCGTCGATCGGCACATTGTAGGGCGGGTCCGTAAAGATCATCTGCGCCTGCTCGCCATCCATCAAGGCAGCGACGACGCAAGCGTCCAGCGACGAGCCGCACGCGAGACGATGCGAACCGAGCTGCCATATGTCGCCCGGGCGGCAGCGGGCAGGCGCGTCCTCGACGACACGATCGTCGTCTGGGTCGCCCGGCTCCTCCAGCTTCAGTCCTTCCATGAGGCCGTCGACCTCTGCAACAGAGAAGCCGGTGATGCCAATGTCGAAGTCGAGTTCGACATCGAGCAGCGCCTGCAGCTCCTCGGCCAGGACCTCGTCATCCCAGGTTGCGTTCTGGGCCAACTTGTTGTCGGCCAGGACGTAGGCGCGCCTCTCGTCGGGCGTCATGTGTTCGATGCGAACACAGGGCACTTCCGCTAGACCGAGATGCCGTGCTGCCTCGACCCGGCCGTGTCCGGCCAGGATCATGTTCGAGCCGTCAATCAATATTGGATTGTTGAACCCGAAACGCTCGATCGACTGTGCGATCTGGCGCACCTGCTTCTTCGAATGGGTGCGCGCGTTTTTCGGGTAGGGCTTCAGAGCCTGAAGCGGGAGGTAATCCACCTTGAGCATTGCTTTGTCCTCGTTGCCATTCGCGATCTCCTTTCGTCGTGTGCCACGAGGTCTACCCCATGCGTCCTCAGGGTTCCGATTCTTGACGGCCACAGTACCCGATTTGTTCTACTCGAACTAAGTGACTTTCGCGTGATGCCCCAGCCGCATTTCCGCCTTCTGTGGACAGACTGTGGGTTTCGCTCAACACCGCGCAGCTTCCCTGCTGGCGGTGGCGGTTTCCCTGATCGGGCTGATTAGTTTCCCTGTTACTGCACGCAGGGAATTTGCGGCTAAGCCATTGACGAAGCCGCGCTATTCGGCGCGCAAATCCACCAGACGATCGGTTTTCAATGCGATTTCGCTGTTTTTTCCCTGTTTTCAGGGAATTTGACGTCGGAGACGCGTTCGCTCCAGACTGCGCCCACCACCATTCGGTCCCTTTTTCTTGGCCTGTCTCTTGCCGCCGCGAATTGCGCGGTGAGTTTCGGCGGTTAGCCAAGCCTCAGATCGCTTCCGGCAGCCCCCGGCTTAGAATCTATTCCTCACGCGGAGGGCTCGAGGATGAATTGGATCGAAGGCACGCCAGACTGGGTTCTGGTCCTCTGCGCCTTTTTCTGCGGTCCCACCAATCTACCTTCTTCCAGATCGTGTTTCTGCGAAACTCGCCACCATCTTCATCCATAGCGACCTGGCCAAATTCGTCGCTGGGGCCGCAGCGATCGTGGCCTCTCTGGTTGTGCTTGGAACAGCGTTCCAGATCCGCGTCGATTTGCTTGATCGGCAAAGCGAGCGTGAGCAAACGGCTGACACCGGCGATCGACAGTGCGTATTTCGATCTGCTGCGACCGTCTGGTGGTTCCAAACGCAAAGGACGCATCGATTGAAATATGACTGTTCTAACGTTTGACGAGTCAGAAGCGGCCCGGCGCCTGTAGGCCGCGACTGCGGAGATCAGCGTCGCGACCTAAGCTAGCAATTTCGATTTAGTTCGAACTGCCGCACGCGGTCAGCGTGTTCGTCCACGGATGCTGCTCTTCCATCTTCCGAAGATCCTCTTCGAACGATGAGAGGAACTTGGCTCCGTCCGCGCCATATTGCTTGACCGAGTCGACCCAGTGGTTCTTAGCGGTGTCGCCGAGCTTCTCTTTCCACAGCTTCGCCTGCTCGTCGTCCCAGACGATGAAGTTGGCGCCGGCTTCCTTGGCCTTCTTGCACCGAGCTTCTTCCGCCGCCTGAATCTCCGGCAGATAGTATTTGTCGAGGAAGGCAGCGCTCTCCTCATCCACGATCTTTTTTGTCTCAGGATCAAAGCCATCATAGACGGCGCGGTTGATAGCGTAGAGCGCCATTGTGTAAACGCCGTACTTCGTATCGACGATGTTCGGCGCAGCATCTTGCAGCGAGAAGTCCACGCCGGCATCGAGCGGCAAGCCGGACGACGCGTCGAGGAGCCCCTTGCTCAGCCCTTCGAAAATCTCGTTGGCAGGAATAGTCACCGGGCTCGCGCCAACTGCCTGCATGGCGTCAGCACCGAGACCAACGGTACGGATCTTCACGCCGGCCATGTCTTCGATCTTCGTCAAGGGTTTCTTGGAGAAAACGGTATTCACGCCGCCTGGCACGAAGCCGATGATGTGCAAATTGCTCCGCTCGAATTCGCCGTGGAAATCGGGATTGTTGTTGTAGGCGTTGACATGCGCGTAGCCCATGGCAGCAACGTTCGACGTCATGAACGGGATGGTGCCGATCGTGGACAGGGGCAGACGCGCCGGCAGGTTGAAGCCACCCGTCAGGCCAAGATCGGCGCGGCCATCGCGGATGCCTTCACCAGAGTCTGGGCCGGATAGCAAAGTCCCCGTCCAGAAATAGCGGAACTGCAAGCGGCCTTCGGTGCGCTGCGTGACCGCCTCGCCCCACTTCACCATGGCGACCGACATGGCCGATTGCTCTGCGAGGACACTCGCAACACGTAACGTCGCGGTGGTTTTGTCTTGTGCAATGGCACCCGACAGACCGACGCCGATCGCGAGAGCGGCAGCGGCGCTGAGTGAGAATGCTGAACGCATAAGCAGTCCGGTATGTGTATTCATCGAGACCTCCCAAGCTGATGTTTGTGATGACAGTATCAGTCCATCCTCATGGCCCGGCCAAACTCGGCAGAAACAACACGATCTCCGGAAAAAAGAAGATCAGCAGGACCATGAGAAACTGGATCACCATGAACGGAATCACACCGATGAAGGCTTGCTCCAGCGACAGATCGCCGGCGATGCCGCAGATCACGAAAACGTTGATGCCGAACGGCGGCGTCAGTAGGCCGATCTCGATCAGCATGATCGTCAGGACGCCGAACCAGATCCCGTCGACCCCAAGCTGCTTGAGCAGTGGATACATCAGCGGCACAACGATCAGCAGCATCGACATGCCGTCGAGAAACATTCCAAGCGGAATAAGAATTAGCAGGCAGAGCGCCACGACCTGGTTCGGCGAAAGGTCAAGCGCGATCACCCAGCTCGCCATCGCCGCGGCCACGCCACTTAGCGTCAGGAAGTAAGAGAACACAGCCGATCCGACCAGGAGTATGAACACCATGCTGGTCAGCTGACCGGCTTCCACCAGCGCGGCGCCGAGCATACCTCGCCATCCTGGCCCTTCCGCGATGGACACCGGAACGCCGAGCAACAGCGCGACAAACGCCCCGAAAGCAGCAGCCTCGGTCGAGGTGAAAATCCCCGAATAAATGCCGCCGATGATGGTGAAGATCAGAACGGAGGCGTATCCCAGACCGACATAGGGGTTCGACATCGCACGGCGCAGGCGCCCGACGGACGATGTTGATGGCAGCGCCATCTTGATGTCTGCGACGCCGATGCCTCGCCACCAGCAAACGCCAACGACGTAGGCGATGAACGCAAGTGCGGTAAGAAGCCCAGGGACAATACCCGCGATCAGTAGCGGCCCGATCGGCACACCAGTCAGGATGCCGTACATCACCATCGGGACGCTGGGCGGTATCAGGATGGCAAGCGTACCGCCCGCAGCGATCACGCCTGCGGCGAAGCGTGCGTTGTAGCCATGGCGGCGCATTTCCTTGAGCGACACCTTGCCGATGGTCGCTACATCGGCGGCGCTCGATCCGGAGATTGCGCCAAACATCGTGCAGGCAAGAATGGTCGAGACGGCCAGCCCGCCTGGCAGCCATCCAAGTAGCCTGTTCGCTGCTTCGAAAATGCGTGTCGCGATGCCCGAATGCGCGACAATGGCCCCGAGCAGAAGGAACATCGGGATGATGAGCATCGCGTAGTTGGCCGTCGTGCCGAATGGCGTGGCCGCCATGAAGCTCAGCGTCGATGCGCCAAAGCCGAGTCCCCAGATACCCACAAGACCTGCGCCAAGAAGTGCAAAGCCAATCGGAATCTCCAAAGCCATCAAAATGATGAAGAGCAGGATTGTCCCAGCGATCGTCAGAGAATCCACGTCAGATCTCCGGCAATTCGCTTGACACGGGATCGGTGGCGATCGGGGCTTGCTCACCCACCAGCAAGCGCCGGAACCGTTCGGCCACGTCGATCGCGACCTCAATCGTGAGAAGGGCAAAGCCGAGCGCCACGACAATGCGCGCAGGCCATGTTGGAACCGACACCGAACCCATCCGGAATTCGCGAATGAGCACTGCGTCCTCAGCGGCAACGAACGTCCTCCAGGCAGCGAAAGCCACGATCAGCAGGACTATCACTCGGCCAAACAGGCGCGCCCAATCCGACAGCGGTGGCCGGAGCCGCGAGGTGGCGATCGGGGTCGAGATGTGGGCGCCCTCGCGCAGGGCGTGAGCAACACCGAGATAAACGACGATGGGTATCGCGATCTCGCTATACTCGACCATGCCCAGCAGGCTGCCGCCGGCAACGTAGCGATACGTTACGTCGAGAACGGTCGGGACCATCAGCAGGAGAATCCCGACACCGCCGAGCCACGAGAGCGACGCAGTGATTGACCGAAATGGAATAGCGCCCGGTAGCGTGCTATCGAGACTCTTCGACACGAAAAGTCTCCGTCAGCGGATTTGATTGACTTCGATCAGATTTCCGGACGGGTCGTAGAGATAGATCTGCGACCAGCCGGGCGCGGCATGCTCGCCCGCGTCCTGATAGAAGACGCCTTCGGCGTCCAGCCGCTTCTTCACGGCTTCGATGTCGTCGACATTGATCGCTACGTGGCCGCCCATAGCGGGATTGATGGAGAACCCAGAGTCGCGCGCGAAATGCGGATGTGGCGTCAGCAGATGGAGCCCACGGTTGCCATCGCCGATGACCGCCAGCACCTTGTCATTGATCTCCATGTCGCCTGTGCCGGTGCCGATCGTGTGTGGCGCCCCGTTCTTGAGGCCGAGAACCTCACCGTAAAAATGCCTGGCCACTTTGATGTCATGCGTCTCGAGCGTGACGTGATGGATTGACCAATTCATGTTTCCTCCCATGCGGTCAGCGGCACAAGGCTACCACATTTTGCGTGTGTGTGAAGTTAGTTTCTTAAATGTGAAAGATCATGGATCAGAAAATCGCCTACTGGCCCAATGCGAGATTCGGCAGAAACAGTGCGATGTCCGGGAAAATGAAGATCAAAGCCGTGACAAGGAGCTGGAGCGCGATGAACGGTGACACGCCGTAGAACACCTGCTCGACCTTCAAATCGGGGACAACGCCCGCGACCACGTAGACGTTGAGACCGACAGGCGGCGTGATCAGGCCAAGCTCGATCATCGTCACGACAAGGATGCCGAACCAGATCTCATCAACGCCAATGCCAGCAACGATCGGATGAACTACGGGCACCGTAAGCAGCAGCATCGAAAGCCCATCGAGAAACATGCCCAGCGGGATCAGGATCAGCAGAATGCAGATTACAACCATTGTCGGGGAGAGCGAAAGCGATGCGGCCCAACCTGCTAGGGTGCCAGGCACCTGTGCATAGGCAAGCAAAAACGTGAAAACTGCCGAACCGATCAAAAGGGCGAAGATCATTGCCGACGTCTCGGCCGTCTCCTGCAGCGACCGCCCAAGCATAGGGAGCAGCCGCCGCTTTTCCGTGATCGAGGTGAAGATCGCAATCAAAAGTGCGGCGAAGGCGCCTGCGGCTGCAGCTTCGGTCGACGTCAAAATACCGGCATAGATGCCGCCGACCACGACCGTGAACAGAACGAGCGCCTCGATCAAACCCACAAACGGTTTTGCAGCATACCCGTTGACTGCCCCCTCCCCGCCCGGAGCCAAGTCCGGTTCGCGGGTCTTCAGGACGTCCTTCCCCGTCAGGGAACGAAAGGCAACGTAAGTGGAGAAGATCACTGCCGTAAGTAG
>DATJTE010000209.1:0-11783 GCA_035503715.1 Rhizobiaceae bacterium
CGTTCGCCAGTTGCATGCGGAGGTCGCGGGCGGCGCGGTCGTCGAGGAGGAAGAGGAGCAGGAGCCGGCCGAAGACGGCGCTGACGAGGGCGAAGAGGAAAATGCGGAAGGGTCTACGACCAAATTCCTCTCTGGGCTCAACAAGTACATAGATCTCCTGGAGAAGCACGTGGACATGCCCTATCTCCGGAAGTTCCTGCATCGCGTTAAGCTCGTCGGGCGATTGGGCGATCTGGCGCAAGGCGCTGTCAGCTACGCCCAGTTCAACATCTACCGCTTCCGCAACTACGTGAAGGACCGGAAGGACCGCATCGATAACCTCTCCTACAGCCTATTCGAGATGATCATCGGCAAACTGCCTGAGGGGCCACAGAAGGTTGTCTTCCTCCTTTTGCTGTGGGTCTGCTTGAAGGTTCTCGGGCTCTTCCTTGTCATCTTCCTAATCCTCACCCGGCCCTCGATCATTCTCGAGAAGCTCGGACTCGACGGAGAGATGCTGCCATATCCGGAATAACGGAGAGGCTCGGGGTCGCGCTCAGCCCTTCCTGGGCGCGGTCTCGACCGGCAGGCCGGCGGCCTTCCAGGCGCCGAACCCGCCCTCGATGTGCTTTACGGGCGCAAGGCCCATGTCTTGCGCGGCCTTTGTCGCGAGTGCTGATCGCCATCCCGCGGCGCAGAAGAAGACAAAGCTCTTGCCCGACGAGAACATCGGCTTGTGATAGGGGCTGTCGGGATCGATCCAGAATTCGAGCAGGCCGCGCGGCACCGGCTTGGCGCCTGGAATTCGCCCCTCGCGATCCAGTTCCTGCGGTTCCCGCAGATCGACGAACACCACGTCATCCTTGCCAAGAAGCGCAGCGGCGTCGGCTGGGCCGATCGCCTCGATCTCCGCATTCGCCTCGGCCAGCAGCGCCTTGTAGCCCTTTTTCATCCTGGTCTCCCTTTGGCGGGACGTTCGGTCGCCATGGCGGCCGTGTCAACCGAACCAAATCCGTCAAAAACCGTTCTTCTTGCACCTCAATGCCCGCAGAGGAGCGGAACCATGAACAAGAAGCACGAGCAGACCAAGGAAGAGCGTCACGAGAACCGCCGGGTCGACCAGCAGCAGTCGGAAGAAAAGCATGCCCGTCAGGCGGGTGCCGATCAGGCTGTCGAGGACACCCCGAAGCGCGCGGGCGGTTTTCGCAAGGGCGAGCAGCAGCAGGCCGAACAGCCGAAGCATCGCCAGCAGGGTGGCTGGAACCCCGACGAAGATCGTACGGGCCGCAAGCCCGCCGAAGATCGCGACCGCGATTACGATCCGGACGGCGATCGCATCAGCGCCAACGACTGAACTCTGTATTTTTGAGAGCCGCTCGGCGCGAAGCCGGGCGGCTTCTTCACATCACGATGTTGTGTTTTTCCCGCCACGTCCGGTTGCAAAAATTTATGAAAGCTTAACGAAACCAGTATGAATCGGTATAGTTCGCGTCATAGATCGGCCATGTGTGATGCGGATTTTCGGGCCGGCGGTTTTCGCGTTTTGGGCGGAACAGGGCGGCCGTAATACGCGTACGGCCTAGGGTGATTGATGAAAAATTCAGGCGCATCGGGATTCAAGCTTTCGCTTCTCGTCCTTGCGGGGACCCTGACATTCGGGATCCCGCACGCCAACGCGCAGACACTCTTCGATCTTCTCTTCGACGGCGGCGTGAAGAAGCGTAAGAGCGTCGATGAGTTTCCGACGGCGCCGACGAAACCGAAAGCGGTGGTAAAGGTCACCGGCCCAACCTACTACACCTTCAAGGCCGACCCGCTGGTGAAGGTCGACTTCGCCGCGCTGAAGAGCCTGTCACAGCCCGCGGCTTTCGACCTCACAGCCATTTCGCTTGCCGAAGCGGCGGCCGGCCTGGACGGTTTCGACCTCTTCGCCGAGAAGGACATCGCCAAGGGCATTGCCGACTATTACGCGGCCAATCCGTCCTTCATCTGGGTTTCGGGTTTTGGCGCCAATGGTCGCGCCATGGAAGCGGCGCGCGTGCTTGGCGAAGCCGCCAGCCATGGCCTGCAGTCCGAAGAATATGCGGTGAAAATTCCGTCCGCTGGATATTCGGTGGACGATACGGCCGGGCGCATGCGCGATCTGGTCCGTTTCGAGATGTCGCTGTCGGCGAAAGTGCTGCGTTATGCGCGCGACGCACAGGGCGGTCGCGTCGACCCGAACAAGCTCTCCGGTTATCACGATTTTCCGGCAAAACCGTTCGATCCGGTCGCGGTGCTGAGCACGCTCGCGCATACGCAGGAGGTGCGGACCTATCTGGAATCGCGCCATCCGCAGAACGAGGAATATCAGGCGCTGCGCGTCGAGCTTGAGACGCTTGAGGCGAGCGCGGAAAACGCCGTCGTCATCGATTCAAAGCTGCTGCTGAAGCCCGGCCAGACAAGCGCCGAACTGCCGAAGATTCTTACCGTCATCGCACGCGACATGGACGATGAGTTCGGCGGCACCTATGGCGAGGTGCTGGCGCGGCTCGGAGGCAGCGAGACCTATGTCGAGGATCTCGTGCCGGTCATCAAGGCCAAGCAAGAAGCGATCGGGCTGAAAGGCGATGGCGTGATCGGGCCGCGTACTGTCGCGGCACTCGTCGGCACGTCGAAGGCCGATCGCCTGGAGAAGGTGAAGCTGGCGCTCGAGCAAATCCGTTGGCTGCCGTCGGACCTCGGCAGCCCGCGCGTCTTCATCAACCAGCCGGCCTACATGGCAAGTTATATCGAGGGCGGCGAGGCGAAGCTGACGACGCGCGTCGTCATCGGACTGCCGTCCAACCAGACGAGCTTCTTCTACGACGAGATCGAGCAGGTCGATTACAATCCCTATTGGGGCGTGCCGCGCTCGATCCTGGTCAATGAGATGCTGCCGAGGCTGCTGCGCGATCCCGGCTATCTCGACCGCGCCGGCTACGAGGTGACGGACGGGAAGGGGAGGCGCATCCCCTCATCGTCGGTGAACTGGGGCGCCTACGGCGCGAACATCCCCTACGATGTGCGCCAGACGCCGAGCGAGGCGAACGCCCTCGGCGAACTGAAGATTCTCTTCCCGAACAAGCACGCCATCTACATGCACGACACGCCGTCGAAGAGCCTCTTCGAGCGCGACATGCGCGCCTTCAGCCATGGCTGCATCCGGCTTGCCGATCCGCGCGGCATGGCTGCGGCTGTGCTTGGAACCTCACGCGATTATGTGGCGGAAAAGATCGGCCAGGGCCATTCATCCGAAAAGGTGGGGCGCAAGATTCCGGTCTATGTGTCCTATTTCACGGCCTGGCCCGACCTTTCCGGCAAGGTCGGGTATTTCGCCGACGTCTACGACCGCGACGCACGGCTGAAGACGGCGATCGAGAAGACCGACGAGGCGCGTGTGGCGGTCAGCGGCTGATCGCCACGAAAACAACCATACGGTAAGCCGCCCGGCGGCGAACCTTGACTTGACGGCGAGCCGCATCCTATATCGCGGCCCTTGCCGCCTAGGGTCTTGCCTCGGGCGGATCGCGGATGGGCGATTAGCTCAGCGGGAGAGCACACCCTTCACACGGGTGGGGTCGTAGGTTCAATCCCTACATCGCCCACCATCCGCCTCTTGGAGCAGCCGGTGGGCTCGCAGCACGCACCTAAGATGACGGCTGAACTTCTGCGCTCCTACAGTGAAGCTGCGCTCCAGAACGCGGATGAACTGCTTATTGAAGCTTCGCTTTTGCGTGACAATGAGCACATGGCGCGCGCGTACTTCTTAGCTGTTGCGTGCATCGAAGAAGCGGGCAAGGCCCTATTAGCGTTCGATGCACAAAATCGGAACCTGTCTAATCCGGCGGTCTGTGCCAAACTGAAAGTGAGCATGGAGAGCCATGCGCAAAAGACCAACTACGCGCTGGGTGCGTGGGCTTTCAATAGCCCTGATCCGCGCGAAGCGTTGGAAATCGCGCTTGATCTAATGTTCCACGTCAAGCGAGGGCGCGAACCATCGATGTACAGCGATCTGCGTACCGACCCAGATCGAGTGCAGACGCCTCGTCAGGTTGTTCGTGCTAACGCTGCGCGGGACTGTGTGCGGCTCGCCAAGGGCTGCCTTGCCTATGCGCACCATCATGTGAGTGAAAGGACACCATCCAAGTTCACGTCCGCTCAGGACAGGCTGCTCACAATGAAGCCTGCCAAGTTTAACGAAATGCTGAATTTGGAAGACTTCTGGTGGTATTTTATTTCGCGGATGGAAGCGGGACATCAGGATATTGCCGAAGCGGTTCTCGGGTACGAGCGAGATCATATCAACACCGGGATCCCCTTCCGTCCTACACCCTAACTACCTCACCCCACCGCAACCCTGACAGACGACATCAGCCGTTCCGTCAAGTCGAGCGAGATCTCGTCGAAATGCGAGACGATGTGGCTTGGCTCGAATTCGCGCACGTGGCGGTCGGTGTAGCCGAAATCGACCGCGATCACCGGAATGCCGGCGGCTTTCGCCGTGTCGATGTCGGTGCGCGAATCGCCGATCATCAGCGCCCGCTCCGGATTGCCGCCGGCGCGAATGACCGTTTCGATCAGGTGCCTGGGGTCGGGCTTGCGGAAGGTGAAGGTGTCCTGGCCGGAAATGGCGGCGAAGCTGGGCAGTGTGCCCAGCGCCTCGAGCAGCGACCGGGCATTGCACTCCAGCTTGTTGGTGCAGATCGCCATCAGATAACCGGCGCCAGCGAAGCGTTCGAGTGCGGCAGCCGCTCCAGGATAAAGGCCCGAGCGACCGGGAATGCCTGCCGTGTAGTGATCGAGGAAGGTGAGATGCAGCCGGTCGAGTTCGCCATCGGCCAAGGTCCGCTGGACCGCCGCGAAGGCGCGCTCGATCATGACGCGCCCGCCCATGCCGAGTTGGGTCCGGAAACCGCTTTCCGACACGGGCGCCAGCCCGGCCGTGCCTAGGCTGAAGTTCAGGCTGTCGAGCAGGTCGACGGCGGTGTCGATCAGCGTGCCGTCGAGATCGAAGACGATGGTTGGCCGGTTCATCCCCTGTCCGGAATCAGTGATCTTCAGGAATCGCCGTACCTGCCGCCCGTGGCATAAGCAAGACCGGGTTTTGACGCCGCGACCTTTGCTCTTGCGGCGAAAGCTGATACGAGCCGCCCCGAACCCAATCGAATCCGGCCGAATGGACGCAAAATCCCTGAAAATCGAGGCTGCGCGCGCCGCGCTCGACTATGTGCGCGACGGCATGAAGCTCGGCATCGGCACCGGCTCGACTGCGGAAGAATTCGTGCGGCTGCTGGCGGAAAAGGTCGCGGCGGGCCTTTCAGTGATCGGCGTGCCGACCTCGGAGCGTACGGCCAGGCTCTGTGTCGAACTTGGCGTGCCGCTGAGTTCGCTGGAGGAAACGCCGGCGCTCGACCTGACAATTGACGGGGCGGACGAAATCGACGCTGCGCTTTCGCTGATTAAAGGCGGCGGCGGTGCGCTTTTGCGCGAAAAGATCGTTGCGGCCGCGTCCGCCGACATGATCGTCATTGCCGACGAAACGAAGGTGGTTGAGACGCTCGGACGCTTCCCGCTGCCCATTGAGGTTAACCGTTTCGGGCTGAAGGCCACGGAACTGGCGGTTGGGGAGGCATCCCGGAAGCTCGGGCTTTCCGGGCCTCTCACATTAAGGATGACGGGCGGCGAGCCGTTTGTTACAGACGGCGGCCATTTGATCCTCGATGCATCTTTTGGCCGCATTCCGGATACAAGAGCGCTGTCTGACGCTCTTCACGCCATTCCCGGCGTCGTCGAGCACGGCCTGTTTCTGGGGATGGCGACCACGGCAATCATTGCCGGGGCAGGGGGCATAAAAATCCTCGGCCGTTTTCGACACTAAGAACTGGAGTTTTCTCATCATGACCTTCAGCATCGGCTTCCGCCGTTTTGCTTCGGCCGCCGCGGCCGCCGCCTTTCTCGTCTCAACTCCCGTCTTCGCACAGGAGGTCTCGGAGACACAGCTGAAGGCCGCGCGCGCCGCGGTCGACGCGCTCAACATGACGGATACCTTTGACACCATTCTCCCCACCATCGCGACCCAGATCAAAACCGATCTGATCCAGCGCAATCCCGACATGGAGGCGCTGATCATCCAGACGGTGGACGAGGAAACGCTGGCGATGGCCGGCCGCCGCGGCGACCTCGAGAAGGAAATCGCCAACGTCTATGCCAAGTCGTTCTCCGAGGCCGAGTTGAAGGCAATCGGCGACTTCTACAATTCCGACGCCGGCAAGAAGCTGCTCGATCAGGGTCCGATCGCGATGACCCAGACTCAGCAGGCCGTAGAGATCTGGCAGCGCGGCATCATGCGCGATCTCGGCCAGTCGGTCGGCGAGAAGCTCCAGAAGGTCGTTGGCGCAATGGCGCCAGCCCCTGGCGCCGAGCCGGTGACGCCTGACGCGGCCGGTGGAGCCACCGAGGAGAAGCCGGCCGAAGGGCAATAAGCCTATCAGCCGCCCTGGATCAAAGCCCGGCCTCCGCGCCGGGCTTTTCTTTTTGGCGCTTCGACAATAGGTCTCGTGACGAAGACATTGCCGGAGTCGCCCGATGGCCAGCTACGACTACGATCTTTTCGTCATCGGCGGCGGCTCGGGCGGTGTGCGCGCCGCTCGCGTGTCGGCCGCGCTCGGCAAACGGGTCGCAATCGCCGAGGAATACCGCTTCGGCGGCACCTGTGTCATACGCGGCTGCGTGCCGAAAAAGCTCTTCGTCTACGCCTCGCAGTTTCCAGAACATTTCGAGGATTCGGTCGGATATGGCTGGACGGTCGGCGAAACGACGTTCGACTGGCCGACGCTCGTCGCCAACAAGGACAAAGAGATCGCGCGGCTGGAAGCCGCGTACAGAAACAATGTCCAGAAGAATGGCGGCGAGACGTTTCATTCGCGCGCGACGCTGGTCGACAGGCACACCGTGCGCATCGAAGCCGAGAACCGCACGGTCACCGCCGAGACGATCCTGATCGCCACTGGCGGGCGCCCGAACCCGCACGTGGCACTGCCGGGTCATGAGCACTGCATCTTTTCCAACGAGGCGTTCGACCTGAAAGCGCTGCCGAAGTCCATCGTGATCGCCGGTGGTGGCTACATCGCGGTCGAGTTCGCCAACATCTTTCACGGACTCGGCGTCGAGACGACGCTGATCTATCGCGGCAAGGAGATTCTCAGCCGCTTCGACATGGATCTGCGCCGAACGCTGCACGAGACGATGGAGAAGAAAGGCATCCGCATCCTTTGCCACACGATCTTCGAAAAGATCGACAGGCGCAGCAACGGCCTGCTCGACGCGCATCTGTCGTCAGGCGAGATGCTCACCGTCGGCCAGGTGATGCTGGCGCTCGGCCGCATGCCGAACACCGAGAATCTTGGACTGGAGGCCGCCGGTGTCGAGGTCGGCCCGCTCGGTGAGATCGTCGTCGACCGGTTCTCGAAGACGAGCGCCGACAACATCTATGCCGTCGGCGACGTGACCAACCGCGTGCAACTCACGCCGGTCGCGATCCATGAGGCCATGTGTTTCGTCGAGACCGTGTTCAAGGACAATCCGACGGCGCCCGATCACGACGTGATCCCGACCGCGGTCTTTTCGCAGCCGGAACTCGGCACCGTGGGATTGTCGGAAGATGAGGCGAGCAAGCGGTTTCGCGCGCTGGAGATCTATCTCGCCTCGTTCCGCCCGATGCGCCACACGCTCGCCGGCCGCAATGAAAAGATGCTGATGAAGCTTGTCGTCGACGTCGACACCAAGCTTGTGCTTGGCGCGCATGTGGTGGGGCCGGACGCCGGCGAGATGGCGCAGCTTCTTGGCATCGCGCTGAAGGCAGGGCTCACCAAGGAAGACTTTGACCGCACCATGGCCATCCATCCAACGGCGGCGGAAGAGTTCGTGACAATGTATCAGCCGACCTATCTGGTGAAAAACGGCGCGCGCGCATCGTAGGCGGTCAGGCGGCCGACATCCTACCGATCGCGACAGGCGCCCCGTTGAGCAGCCACGCGATGATTTCAGGCCAGAGTATTTGCGCAAACCGCGAGCGGAAGAAGCCAAGATGGCCGATCGGCTGCCCGCCGGCATCCTCCGGTGAGAGCCAGCGCCGTTCAACGGTTGCGTTGACGTAGTGCTTCATCAGCGCGTCGGTGGCGCGCGGCGTGCCCCAGACATCGTCCGTCAGTCCGATCGACAGGATCGGCAGCGTGACGTCCTCGTGACGCGCTGTCTCTGGCAGCGTCGGATCGTCGAAGAAATAATCCGGCATCGAGCACCAGCGCGCCCAATCGCGGAAAACCGTCGACGGGATCGGTTCGCCGACGCCGATGCCTTTCGGCATGTCGCGGAAAAGGAATGACATGGGCACGCCGAAGCCGAGCATCTTCGCCTTGGCCCAGCGGTCATCGAGCCCGGCGAAATGACCGGACATGGTCGCGACCATCAGGTAGCGCTCGAAGCGGTTGGCGATGCCCGACAGGCCGAGTGCCTGGCCGCCAAAGGATTGGCCGACGCCAACCATCGCATGGCCGGGCGCAACGGCGTCGAGCCGCGCCGCCGCTGCCGGCAGATCGATCAGCGCCCAGTCTTTTTTCGATATCCGCTTCGACCAGCCGGCCGGCCGCGCCGAGCCACCCGTGCCGCGATAATCATAGACCAGTGCGGCGCGCGCGCCTGCTGCGACGCAGGCAGCGGCAAAAGCGGAATAAAGGCCGCGCGGCACCGCGGTCGCGGAAGAGATGAGAACAAGCGGACCGCTGCCTTGGCCTTCAAACAGTGTGGCCGCAAGCGGAAAGCCGTCCGGCGTCGCGATCGCGATTTCGAATTTTTGCGGCTCGAGCGCAGGCATCGCATCGGGCTGCTTCCTGGCGGGCTGGGAATGGCGCGACATCGTTTGCTTCCCTGAACAGGAGCAGGCAGCGTAGCATTGACGTTAGCGTCAAAATCAAGGGATTTGTTCGGCCTTGAACAATCGACCGCGACCTGATCGGAACGCGCCAAAGCCCGCCGCTTGGCCATTCGATTTCCGCGGCATTCCGGGGTAGTATACGCCACCGGCTTCGTGTACAGAGCCGCGTTCCCGCAGGCGGGGACGCCCGGATCCCAAAGATTTCAAGGGGATCGGGCAAAAGGCGTAGGTGCGAAAATGACGAAATGGACCCCGAATTCCTGGAGAGCCAAGCCGATCCAGCAGGTGCCGGCCTATCCGAACGCCGGCGCGCTCAAGGACACGGAAGCCCGTCTCGCTACCTTTCCGCCGCTGGTTTTTGCAGGTGAGGCGCGCAAGCTGAAGAAGCAGCTTGCATCTGTCTCTGCCGGTGACGCATTCCTTCTGCAGGGCGGCGATTGCGCCGAAAGCTTCGCAGAGCATGGCGCGGACAATATCCGCGACTTCTTCCGCGTCTTCCTGCAGATGTCGGTCGTGCTGACTTTCGCCGGCGCGCAACCGGTGGTGAAGGTCGGGCGCGTCGCTGGCCAGTTCGCCAAGCCGCGCTCGTCCGATAACGAAACGCAGAACGGCGTGGTGCTGCCAAGCTATCGAGGCGACATCATCAACGGCATCGAGTTCGACGAGAAGTCGCGTATTCCGGATCCTGCACGCCAGGAGATGGCCTATCGGCAGTCGGCAGCTACGCTCAACCTTTTGCGCGCCTTCGCGCAGGGTGGTTATGCCAGCCTGGAGAACGTGCACCGCTGGATGCTTGGCTTCGTTGCCGACAGCCCGCAGGGCGATCGTTACGAGGCGCTCGCCAACCGCATCACCGAGACCATGGATTTCATGTCGGCGGTGGGCATCACGTCGGAGACGAACTATGCGCTCCGCGAGACCGACTTTTACACCAGCCATGAGGCGCTTCTGCTCGGCTACGAGGAGGCGCTGACCCGCGTCGACTCCACCTCGGGCGACTGGTACGCCACCTCCGGCCACATGATCTGGATCGGCGACCGCACGCGTCAGCCCGACCACGCGCATGTCGAATACTGCCGCGGCATCAAGAACCCGCTGGGCCTGAAGTGCGGCCCGTCGCTGACGGCCGATGGCCTGCTGCAGTTGATCGACCTGCTCAATCCGGAGAACGAGCCCGGACGGCTGACGCTGATCGCCCGCTTCGGCTACGACAAGGTCGAGGAGCACCTGCCGCGGCTTGTCCGCGCCGTCGAGCGCGAAGGCCGCAAGGTGGTGTGGTCGTGCGACCCGATGCACGGCAACACGATCACTGCCGCCGGCTACAAGACGCGGCCGTTCGATCGCATCCTGAAGGAGGTGCAATCCTTCTTCAACGTGCATCGCGCGGAAGGCACACATCCGGGCGGCATCCATATCGAGATGACGGGCAAGAACGTCACCGAATGCACCGGCGGCGCTCGCGCCATCACGGCTGAGGACCTGCACGACCGCTACCACACGCATTGCGACCCGCGTCTCAATGCAGATCAGGCGATCGAGCTCGCCTTCCTGGTGTCCGACCTCCTGAAGAGTGGACAGAAGCGGATCGAGCGGACGGTCGCGGCGGAATAGGCCGGCCAGAAACGACGTCAAAAGGCGCCATCTGGCGCCTTTTTTGTTTACATTGACATTTCATCAAATGACGTACATATTTACGTCATGAGACGTGCTGTTGCCAAATCAGATAAACAGGCCGGGTCGGGATTTGCACCGGTCGAGGTTCAGCGATTTGCGAAGGAGGCCGACAGGACGCGCCTGTCGCCTGTTGCGCTCAAGGCCTATGTAAACCTCGCCAGGGAATGGGCCCTCTCCAACCTCGAAGCCGCGACATTGCTCGGCGTATCGGGAAGCACCTGGGATCGCATCAAGCGCGGGCAGCGTCCGGTGCTGAACCAGGATCAACTGACGCGGATTTCTGCGCTGATCGGCATCTACAAGGGGCTTCATCTGCTCATCGGCGATGACGCGGCCGACCTTTGGCCGAGGAATCGCAACACGGGACCGCTGTTCAACAATGCCTCGCCCATCGAGGCGATGGGTGAGGGGGGCATTCCTCACATGCTGGACGTGCGCCGTTACATCGACGCGGTGCGCGGCGGATTGTAGCCGCGAATGCTCGAAGGCATATCCATAACGCGGGTGGCGTTTGCCCGAACCGTCCGGCTCGTTTCGTCCGCGCGCCTGCGCGACTCGGTGCTGAAGAGCCTCGCGGCGGATGAGGATCTCGACGCACTGGCCGAGATCGAAGGCGCGACCAGCATGCGGCTGCGCGCCCAGGACAACGGCATCGAAGGCGTGTCGTTTCGCGAGCTTGTCTTTGGCGTTCCGCATGCGCATTTCGTCAATGCTGCGTTCGTCTATTCGAAGCCGCTCGAGCTCAACCGGTTCAATGGGCCTAACCGCGGCGCCTGGTATGCGGCACTTGCTGTCGAGACCTGCCTGCGCGAAGTCGAGTTCCACATCACCGAGTTTCTTGCCAGGGCGGGAATCTTCAAGACCACGATCGACTATGCCGAGATGTTCGCGAGCCTTGCGGGCGAGTATGTCGATTTGCGCGAGAACCAGGATCATCCGTCACTGCTTCCCGACCCTGCTGTCGGCTATCCGGCCGGTAATGTCCTGGCTGATGCTGTCAGGGCGAAAGGGCTCAACGGCATCATCTACCCATCCGTCCGTCACGAGGGCGGAACATGCATCGTCGCGCTCTGGCCTCAGGCGGTGCAGTCGGTCGCGCCGGGCGATCTCTGGCGCATGACCTGGTCTGGAAAACCGAAGCCGAAGATCGAGAAGGTAACCGCTTAGGAAGCAGGTG
>DATJTE010000210.1:0-11898 GCA_035503715.1 Rhizobiaceae bacterium
CGGCTGGAGGAGGCGACAGGCCTCTCCATCCTTGCGCCGGGCTTCCCCGCGGAGATGATCGACGACGAAGCGGAGGAGGAAGGCTACGAAATTGTGCGTGGCGGACGCGCTTAGTCGACTCTCTTCTGGCCGGGAACAGAAATTCATGTAATCCATTATGGTTACGCGGTGGGGCGTGCCGCGCGTTTTTTCTCGAGGATCAATCATGGCCAAGAAACCGGCAGCGAAGAAGACGAAACCTGCGAGCGCGAAGCGCTCGGCGAGTGCAAAGAGGCCAGCGGCGAAGAAGTCCGTCGCGGCCAAGAAACCAGCGGCGAAAAAAGCGGCGGCGAAGAAGCCCGCAGTGAAGAAGACTGCCGCATCCCGGAAACCGGCAGCTAAGAAGACAGCGGCCCGCAAGCCCGCAGCGAAGAAGACAGCCGCAAAGGCCTCCGCACGCAAGAGCACCGCGAAGGCTCCTGCCCGCAAGGCTGCCGCGAAATCGTCGGCACGCCGCACCACCGCAAAGGCGGCAGCGCGCAAGCCAGCGGCGAAATCACCCGCGCGCCGGACAGCGGCCAAGGCTCCCGCACGCAGGTCTGCAGCGAAGAGTTCAGCGGCACGTGCACGGCCGGCTGCAAAGCCGAGAACCGCAGCGCGCGCGGCGAAGCCGAAGCGCACGGTAACCACGCGCGTGAAGGAAGCCGCGACCACGGTAGTCGAGACGGCGGTGGGGGCAGCGGTCGGCGCCGCGTCGCTCGTAGCGTCGGCGACGGGACTTGGCGGCAACGACAACCAGCCGGAAGAAGCAGCGCCTGCTCCGATGGCGGAACCGAGCACCGAGCCGTCAGCGAGCTGAGGCGGTATAGATCACTCCCCGCGCGTCACGAGCGCGCGGGGATGTTCAGGCCTCTCTGCACGGCCGGCCGCGCAAGGCCGCGCTCGAGCCAGGCGGCGACACGCGGGAATGTGTCGAACTCGACCAGTTCCCGCGCGTCATAGAAGCCGATCAAATTGCGCACCCAGCCCAGCATCGAAATGTCGGCGATCGAATAGTCGTCCATGATCCAGTCGCGGCCCCCGTCACCACCCCCGAGCCGCGTCTCGATGACGCCGAGCAGGCGCTTCGACTCGTCGCGGTAACGGTTGAGAGGGCGTTTGTCCTCGACCTCCCTGCCGGCGAATTTGTGGAAGAATCCGATCTGGCCGAACATCGGTCCGATCGAAGCCATCTGGAAGAACACCCACTGCATGGTCTCGTAGCGCCCGATCGCATCGGTCGGCATCAGTTTGCCGGTCTTTTCGGCGAGATAGATCAGGATCGCGCCGGATTCGAACAGGCCGATCGGCTTGCCGTCCGGGCCATTGGGATCGACGATTGCCGGGATCTTGCCGTTCGGGTTGAGCGAGAGGAATTCGGGCGTCCAGCTCTCGTTCTTCGAGATGTTCACGGCATGCGGCTCATACGGCACGCCCAGTTCTTCGAGCGCGATCGACACCTTCACGCCATTTGGCGTCGGGAACGAATAGAGCTGGATTCGGTCGGGATGCTGCGCGGGCCAGCGCTTGGCGATCGGAAAGGCGGAAAGGTCGGCCATGAATGTCCCCGGCGATGTATGAAGTTGACAGTTACTGGAAGGTTTCCCGGGACCTATGCACTCAACCGCCTCGGATCAAGCGCTGGCTCGATAAGATCGCCGTACCGGCGATCAATCGCGCGTGAACGGGATTGCCGTGCGATCAGAGCGGCTTGAAGGCAACGACGGCATTGGTGCCGCCAAAGGCAAAGCCGTTGCTGATTGCAGCGCGAACGGTACGTTTCTTCGCGACGTTCGGCGTCACGTCGAGATCGCACTCCGGATCCTTCTCGCGATAGCTCGCCGTCGGCGGCACGATCCCCTCGCGCAAGGCGCCGAGGCAGGCGATCATCTCGATTGCGCCCGATGCCCCCATACAATGCGCATGCATCGATTTGGTCGAGGAGACGGAGAGGCTGTCGGCATGCTTGCCGAACACGCGTCGGATCGCCTTGGTCTCGATCTCGTCATTGGCCTTGGTGCCGGTGCCATGCGCGTTGATATAGTCGATGTCCTCCGGCGCCAGGCCGGCATCGTCGAGGCAGGCCTGCATCGCGGCGGCTGGACCTTCGATCGTCGGCGAGACGATGTCCGACGCGTCAGCCGACGAGCCGGCGCCGGCAAACTCAGCGAGGATCGTCGCCCCACGCGCCTGCGCATGCTCCAGAGTTTCCATGACGGCGATGCCGGCGCCCTCGCCGATCATCAGGCCGTCACGGTCGGCCGAGAAGGGACGGCATACTTCGCGCGCCACTGCGCGCAGCGCCTCCCAGCCTTTGAGCACGCCAAAGACGAGCGGCGCGTCGGTGCCGCCGGCGAGCATGATGTCCGCACGGCCAAGCCTGATCTGGTCCGCCGCAGCCGAAAAGGCGTGGTTCGATGACGCGCAGGCCGAGCTGACGCCAAAGGCGGGGCCCTTCAGCCCATATTGCATCGACACCTGCCCCGTCGGAGCGCTCGGCATGATGCGCGGCACGGTGAAAACAGTCGCCCGGGCGCGGCCGTCCACCAGCAGTGAGCGATAATTTTCGTCAGCGCACTCGGCGCCGAAGATACCTGTGCCGACGATCGCACCAACACGGCCGGCGTTTTTCTCATCGACTTCGACGCCCGACTGCTTCAGCGCTTCGCCAGCAGCAATGATCGCCAGCAGGCTGAAGCGGTCCATCGTGATCAGACGCTTGCGATCGAGCCCGTGGTCGGGAAGTTCCTTGATCTCCGCTCCGAGGCGGTGCTTCACATCGTGGATGGGCGCGTTTGTGATCTCGCTGACGCCGACCTTGCCGGCTTTCATCGAATCCCAGATATCTCCGGCATTCGTGCCGAGCGCGCATAGGCCGCCAATGCCCGTGATGACGATCCGCTGGCGCGCCATATGTGCCGGGTCAGGCCTTTGCGGCCTTCGCGTCCACCAGCTTGCGAACAGCGGCGACGATGTCGCCGACATTCTTCAGCTGGCTCCACGCCTCGACCGTGTTCATCTCGATCTCGATGCCATAGGCCTCTTCGAGGTCGAAAACGATCTCGGTCAGTTCAAGGGAGTGGATGCCAAGCTCGGTCAGCTCGGTTTCCGGGGTGATCTCGTTGTCGGTCTCGGCGTGTGCCTTGATCTTTTCGATGATGTCGGCAGCGAGCTGGTCGGCCATGCTTACGTCCTGAACTCTTGTTGCCACTCTTATAGTTGCCAGGCGCCGATCCCCCTTGAACCGCACCCCAATCCCTCAAAAAACGCCCTTTCGCGGCAGAAATGCGAGGGCAGACAGCCTCTATAGGAACCAAATCGGCGGGAGGCAACACTGGACCGGGCCATATTGAGGCAGGGCCTCGACAAAGCCCGCCCAAGCCTTAACGTCGCGCCAAATGCTGTCCCGACTTGAGGCCCCGCAATCCGAAGCCTTGCAGCGCGTCGCCGCGCGCGGGCGGCTCGGCGTCCGCCTTGCCCACGGGCGAAGCCGTGTCGCCACGCTCGGCCAGGAGGGCGCGGCAAATATCCGGATGCCGAAGACGGTTTCCGGTCCGCTGGAAGCGGTGCTGATCAACACGGCCGGCGGGCTGACCGGCGGCGATCGCCTCGCCTGGGAAATCGACGTCGGCGAAGCTGCTGCCGCGACCGTCACCACGCAGGCCAGCGAAAAAGTCTACCGAGCCTCGTCCGGCGTGGCAGAGGTCGAATGCCGGCTCACGGTCGGATCGGCTGCGCGGCTCGCATGGCTGCCGCAGGAGACGATCGTCTTCGACCGTTCCGCCTTTTCGCGGCGGCTGGAGGTTAATCTAGCAAAAGATGCCGAAGCGCTGATCGTCGAAGCGACCGTGTTCGGCAGACTGTCGATGGGCGAGCGGACCAAAACGGCGCTGTTCCGCGACCGCTGGCGCATACGACAGTCCGGAAAGCTCATACATGCCGAGAATTTCGCGATCGGACCGAACGTCGGCGCGACCCTTGCCCGAAGCGCGGGGATGGGCGGCTGCCATGCCATGGCGACGGTTCTTCTCGTATGTCGCGACGCCGGAGATCGTCTCGGCGAGGTTCGCGTGATCCTCGGCGACGCCGGCGCGGCGAGCGCCTGGACCGTTGGCGGGTCTGGCAAGCTTCTTGCGAGGCTTGTCGCCGAAGACAGCTATTCGCTGCGGCGCACGCTCGTGCCGCTGATCGAATTGCTCAACGGACGGGCAGGCCTGCCCAAAGTCTGGTCACTCTAGGTCACGTCACTCGGGTCCCGCATGAATCTGACGCCACGCGAAAAGGACAAGCTGCTGGTCGCGATGGCGGCGATCGTGGCGCGCAAGCGGCTGGAGCGCGGCGTCAAGCTCAACCATCCAGAGGCGATCGCGCTGATCACCGACTTCGTCGTCGAAGGCGCGCGCGATGGGCGCACCGTTGCCGAGCTGATGGAGACCGGCGCGCATGTCGTCACCCGCGCGCAGGTGATGGACGGCATCGCCGAGATGATCCACGACGTGCAGGTCGAGGCGACCTTTCCCGACGGCACCAAACTCGTCACCGTGCACGAACCGATACGTTAGGAGCGCGAAATGCTGGAGATCAGACCGAATTGCGAATGCTGCGACAAGGATCTGCCGCCGGAAAGCGCTGAGGCGCGCATCTGCACCTTCGAGTGCACCTTTTGTGCGACGTGCGCCGACACTGTCCTCAATGGCACCTGCCCGAACTGTGGCGGCAATTTCACCGCGCGGCCGATCCGCCCGGCGGCGATGCTAAAGAAATATCCGGCCTCAACCAAGCGCGTGCTCAAGGCCGAAGGCTGCGCGCCACAGAAGGCGGCCTGAGCCAGGAAGGGATATGACAATGCTGAAGAAACTCGCCCTCGCCGCAACCGCGCTGGCCCTGTCCAGCCTGCCGGCCTTCGCGCACCTTGATCCGGCCGAGCACGGCTCGTTTGCCGCCGGCTTCTCGCATCCGCTCTTTGGCATGGATCACATCCTCGCCATGGTTGCCGTCGGCCTCTGGGCTGCGCTGCTCGGTGGCCGTTCGGTCTGGCTCGTTCCGACCGCATTTGTCGGGACGATGATGGCTGGTTTCGCCGTCGCGCTCTCGGGCCTCGGCCTGCCCTTCGTCGAACCGGTCGTCGCGGCGTCGGTCGTCGTGCTCGGCTTGCTTACCCTCGTGGCGCTGCAGGTGCCGACCGCGGTTGGCATGGTGATGGTCGGCTTCTTCGCCTTCTTCCACGGTTATGCGCATGGCGGCGAACTCGGCGAGGCGGGCGCGCTTTCGTTCTCTGCCGGCTTTGCCATTGCGACGGCGCTGCTTCATGCAGTCGGCATCGCCCTCGGCCTCGGCATGGGCAGGATCGCCGGCGGCGCGACCGGCCGCTGGATCACGCGCTTCGCCGGCGGTCTCACCGCGCTCGGCGGTCTCTGGATCGTGGCAGGCGCCTGATCATGGCGAAGCTGATGGCGGACGGCTTTGTCCCCGGCCAAGTGATCACCGCGCCGGGCGAGATCGAACTCAATACAGGCGCAAAGACCGTCACCCTGAAGGTTGCGAACACCGGCGACCGCCCGATCCAGGTCGGCAGCCACTATCATTTCTTCGAGACGAACGAGGCTTTGCGCTTCGACCGCGACCGGGCGCGCGGCATGCGGCTCGACATTGCGGCCGGCACTGCGGTGCGCTTCGAACCTGGGCAGGAGCGTGACGTGACGCTCGTGCCATTCGGCGGCAGGCGCGAAGTCTACGGTTTTCAGCAGAAGGTCATGGGGAAGCTTGATTGAGAATAGTGCCGGCGGCGCCGCTCGCCCTGGAGAAGGATCGCAATTCGCGCGCGACTTGCCGAGACGTGCGGGCCTCACCGCCGGTTGCAAACCGACACCGAGCTTTAACTCGAATGCGGCCAAAACACGCTGCATTCGTTTAGCTAGGAACATATGATGAAGCGTTTCACGATCTCCTTTGCCGTCATTTCCACCCTGTCATACCCGGCCTTCGCCCAGGACGATCAAATCGACTGCGCGAACGCGATGGCGCAGGTCGAGATGAACATCTGCGCCGCGCGCGACTATGAAACAGCCGACAAGGAGCTCAACGCCATCTGGAAAGAGGCCCACGCCGCCGCCAAGGAAACCGACGCCGAGCAGCCCGAGGAGTTGAAGGGCGCGGAAAAGGCGCTGCTCGCCGGGCAACGCGGCTGGATCGCCTATCGCGACGGACAGTGCGAGCTCGCCGGTTTCGAGGCACGCGGCGGTTCGATGGAGCCGATGATCGTCTCAGGCTGCAAGGCCGACCTGACGCGCGCCCGCACCAAGGAACTGCGCGAGACGCTGCTCGGCGAACAGCCGCAGTGAGGCGCTGACCCGTCCATGTCTCAACTGCTCTTCCCCGGCAAGCGCCTGCTCTGGATGGATCCCGCCGGTCTGCCCAAACTGTTCGATCCACAAACCGGGCCACATTGCTGCGCTGGCATGAATCTCGCACTGAAGAATATCTGCGAGGCGCATGCCGGCGACGTCTTCGCCTGCCCCGATATGCTCGTCGCCTACAGTCCGACCTTCGACGAATACGGATTGATCGTGCATGACGGCGGCGCATCGACCGTCGCGATCAGCCATTGTCCGTGGTGTGGCAGCGCGCTTCCGGCAAGCCAGCGCGACCGCTGGTTCGACGAGCTCGCAGCGCTCGGCTTCGACGACCCGCTCGCCCAGGATATTCCCGAACAATATCGCTCGGCCGCTTGGCGGCTCAAGGAAGGCTGACCATGCCGGCAAAAATCTCCCGCGCATCTTACGCGCAGATGTTCGGCCCGACCGTCGGCGACAAGATTCGCCTCGCAGACACGGAGCTGTTCATCGAGGTCGAGAAGGACTTCACCACCTATGGCGAGGAAGTGAAATTCGGCGGCGGCAAGGTCATCCGCGACGGCATGGGCCAGAGTCAGACGACGCGCGCCGAGGGCGCGGTCGATACGGTCATCACCAATGCGCTGATCGTCGACCACACCGGCATCTACAAGGCCGACATCGGCCTAAAGGACGGCCGCATCGCGGGCATAGGCAAGGCCGGCAATCCCGACACGCAGCCCAATGTCACGATCATTGTCGGTCCTTCGACCGAGGCGATCGCCGGCGAGGGAAAAATCCTGACCGCCGGCGGCATGGACGCACATATCCACTTCATCTGCCCGCAGCAGATCGAAGAAGCGCTGATGTCCGGTATCACGACGATGCTCGGCGGCGGCAGTGGCCCGGCGCATGGAACGTTGGCCACCACATGCACCGGCGCGTGGCATGCGCAGCGCATGATCGAGAGCTTTGACGGCTTTCCTATGAACCTTGCACTGGCCGGCAAGGGCAACGCCTCGCTACCCGCGCCCCTGGAAGAGATGATCCTCGCCGGGGTGTCCTCGCTCAAGCTGCACGAAGACTGGGGCACGACGCCCGCCGCGATCGACAATTGCCTGACCGTGGCCGACCAATATGACGTCCAGGTGATGATCCACACCGACACGCTGAACGAGTCAGGCTTCGTCGAAGACACGGTGCGCGCCATCAAAGGCCGCACCATTCATGCCTTCCACACCGAGGGTGCGGGCGGCGGCCATGCGCCCGATATCATCAAGGTGTGCGGCCTGCCGAACGTCATCCCGTCCTCGACCAATCCGACGCGGCCCTACACCGTGAACACCATTTCCGAGCATCTCGACATGCTGATGGTGTGCCACCATTTGTCGCCGTCGATCCCGGAAGACATCGCCTTTGCCGAAAGCCGCATCCGAAAGGAGACGATCGCCGCCGAAGACATCCTGCATGACATCGGCGCCTTCTCGATCATCTCGTCCGACAGCCAGGCGATGGGACGCGTCGGCGAGGTGGCGATCCGTACGTGGCAGACCGCCGACAAGATGAAGCGCCAGCGCGGGCGCTTGAAGGAAGAGACCGGCGACAACGACAATTTCCGCGTCCGCCGCTACATCGCCAAATACACGATCAACCCGGCGATCGCGCATGGCCTCTCCCACGAGATCGGCTCAATCGAGATCGGCAAACGCGCCGATCTCGTGCTCTGGAACCCGGCCTTCTTCGGCGTGAAGCCGGAGATGGTGCTGCTCGGCGGGTCGATCGCCGCGGCGCCCATGGGCGACCCGAACGCGTCGATCCCGACGCCGCAGCCAATGCATTACCGTACGATGTTTGCGGCCTATGGCAGACTGCGCACCAGCTCCTCGGTCACCTTCGTCAGCCAGGCATCGCTCGACGCGGGGCTGGCGCAGAAGCTCGGCGTGGCGAAGACGTTGTTGCCCGTGAAGAACACACGGCGCATCGGCAAGGCATCGATGATCCACAACACGCTGACCCCGCACGTCGAAGTCGATCCTGAAACCTACGAGGTACGCGCCGACGGCGAGCTTTTGACCTGCCAGCCGGCCACCGTACTGCCGATGGCGCAGCGGTATTTTCTGTTCTAAGACTCGGCCAATCTTCACCCGTGAGGCCTGATGAAACTCGTCTCCCGTCTCGCCTGGCTATGTTGCGGCGCCATGCTGGCGATCTACGCGCTGATGGTGCTGGTCACCTTGCCGCGTATCGCGACGGAAGCCGGCGGGCTGCTGCCCTTCGATTTGAGGCCGCTCGGCTATACACATGCGGAAGCCGTCGCTTTCCTCTCCGCGCTGACGCCGGCCGGCAAGGACATCTACCTCACCATCCAGCACCGGCTCGACTTCGTCTTCCCGGCTGTATTCGCGCTGACGATCGCCTTTGCGATCGTGCTTTTGACGCCCTCGCGCTGGGGCGGGCTGCGCTGGATCGCGGCGGCGGTGATCGTGATCCCCGGCGCCATCTTCGACTATCTGGAGAATGCCGCCGTCGCCCGCCTGCTCAAGGCCGCTCCGGAGGCGCTGACGCCCGAGCTCGCGCGAGCCGCGCACATCTGGACCCTGCTGAAGAGCGCTGCGACCACCATCGCCATGGTGCTTGTGCTGCTGCTCCTGATCGGCTGGTTCTACCGCCGCATCGCGGGACGTCCGTATTGACCCCGCAGTTTGAACGGACGACATCTCTTTCATGATCTACGTCATCGCCACCTTGACCATCAAACCGGCCACCGCCGAAACCTTGTTCAAGGCTGCCGCGCCCTGCATCGAGGCGACGCGCGCCGAAAAAGGCTGTCTCGCCTATGATCTGCACGCCAGCGCCACCGATCCGAACACGCTCGTCTTTGTCGAGAAATGGGAGACGCGCGAGGACCTGACCGCGCACTCCAAGCAGCCGCATCTGCAGGTCTGGCGGGACGCAAGCAAGCCGCATCTTGTTTCGCGCAGCATCGAAATCGTGCATCCTGAAAAAGTGGAGACCTTCTGATGGTCTATATGGCGGTCGGTTCGAAAGGCTCGCGCGTCTCGCGCGTGCTCTGGATGCTGGAGGAACTCGGCGAACCTTATGAGTTCGTCGCGATCAAGCTGCGTTCGCCCGAAGCCTATGAGCTGAACGCGTCGGGCAAGGTGCCGATCCTCGTCGACAATAATCTGAAGATCACCGATTCCGCCGCGATCTGCGTCTATCTCGCCGACAAGCATGCCGACAAAGGCATGGGCGCCAGCCCGGGTTTCGCCGGCCGCGCCGAGATGGATTCGTGGATGCATTTCGCACAGTCGGAATTCGAGGCGCCCTTGTGGAACAAACTGCGCCATCGCTTCCTCCTGCCGCAGGATGTGCGCGTCGATGTCGGCCCGGCCGCGGCCTACGATTTCGCCAGCGAAGTCAAGGCCTTGGAGCGCAGGCTCGGCGACAATGAGTACGCGCTCGGCAATCGTTTCAGCGCCGTCGACGTCATGCTCGGCGACATGGGCGGCTGGGCGCGGTCCGGCAAGTTCAAGGTCGAATCCGACCGCGTGAATGCCTATTTCGACCGGCTGCTGGCGCGGCCCGCGCGGGCGCGCAGCCAGGCCAATGGAGGCTCGTTCTGAAACTTTCGATAAACACCGATTTCACCAAGCTGCCGCGCGCCGGCCGCGTGCTGCCGGCCGGCGAGGCTGGCGGCCAGCCGAAACCGTTCGACGTGCTGGTGCTGCAGCACGACGAGCGGCATTTGCGCCGCCGTGTCCTCGAACTCAAGCAGGGCGATCGCGTGCTGGTCGACCTTGTCGAGCCGGTGATGCTGCAGACCGGCGACCGCCTCGTATTGGACGACGGCCGCCAGGTGGAGATCGTCGCCGGCGCAGAGGAACTCTACGAGATCCGCGCGATCGATCCCGTGCACCTTGCCGAACTCTGCTGGCACATCGGCAACCGCCATCTCTCCGCGCAGATCGAGCAGGAGCGCATCCTCATCCTGCGCGACCACGTGATCAAGGATATGCTTGAAGGGCTCGGCGCGACGGTGACGGATATCAGCGAGCCGTTCCAGCCGGTACGCGGCGCCTATTCCGGTCAGTCGCACGATCATGGCCATCATCACCACGATCACGACCATGATCATCATCACCATGATCACGATCACCACCACGATCATGACCACGGGCATGGCGAGCGAGACCGCTTCGGCCGCCTTCCCGGCGATCCGCATTATGGCCACAACCATCCCTGAGCCGCCCGCCAGCACGGCGCTACTCCGCCTGATGGCGTGGCTGTCGCCGGCTTTCCCGGTGGGCTCGTTCAGCTACAGCCATGGGCTGGAGCGCGCGGTGCATGACGGACTGGTCTGCGACCGCGACGCGTTGCAGGACTGGCTGGCCGCATTGCTCGACTTTGGCTCCGGCTGGAACGACGCCGTGCTGTTCGGCGAAGCGTGGCGGTGCGCCCGCTCTGACAAACGCCTTGCGGAGGTCGCCGAGCTGGCCGAGGCACTGGCCGGATCGCATGAGCGTCACATGGAAACGACCTTGCAAGGCGCTGCCTTCCTGAAAGCCGCTGCCGGCTGGCCGCATCCCGTGCTCGCGCGATTGCCGGAGACAACACCCTACTGCGTTGCGGTCGGGGCGGTTGCAGGCGCGCACGGGGTCCCGCTCGCCGATGCGGTCGCTGTCTTTCTGCAAGCTTTCGCCACGAACCTCGTTCAGGCCGGCATCCGGCTCGGCGTCACCGGCCAGACTGGCGGCGTCGAAACCGTCGCGGCACTGGAACCGCTGATCCTCGCCACCGCCACGCGCGCGGCCCACTCTTCACTCGACGATCTTGGCTCCGCGACAGTGATCTCCGAGATCGCCGCCATGAACCACGAAACGCAAACTTCAAGGCTCTTCCGCTCATGACCCAGAAAACTGGCCCGCTGCGCGTCGGCATCGGCGGACCTGTCGGCTCCGGCAAGACGACACTGACGGAAAAGCTCTGCAAGGCGATGCGCGACCATTACTCGGTCGCGGTCGTCACCAACGACATCTACACCAAGGAAGACGCGATGGCGCTGGTCAGGCTGCAGGCCCTGCCGGAAGAGCGCATCGTCGGCGTCGAGACAGGCGGCTGCCCGCACACCGCGATCCGCGAGGACGCTTCAATCAACCTCCAGGCCATCGCGGCTATGAACGCGAAATTTCCCGATCTCGACGTGGTCTTCATCGAGTCCGGCGGCGATAATCTCGCCGCGACCTTCTCGCCCGATCTCGCCGATCTGATGCTCTACGTCATCTCGGTCTGCCAGGGCGGCGACATTCCGCGCAAAGGCGGCCCGGGCATCACCCGCTCCGACTTCCTCGTCATCAACAAGAGCGACCTTGCGCCCTATGTGAATGTCGATCTCGGCGAGATGGACCGCGACGCATCGAAAGTGCGCGGCAAGCGTCCCTTCGCCTTCACCGACCTGTCACGCGGTAAGGGCGTTGGCGAGATCGTCGACTTCATTGTCGAGCAAGGCGGGCTGGCGACCGAAAAGACAGCAGCTTAGACGCGGGAA
>DATJTE010000211.1:0-8745 GCA_035503715.1 Rhizobiaceae bacterium
AACGTCATTACAATCTTGATCGGCCAGAGCACCGGCGACCAGGCCGAATAGTTCACCTGATTGTACTTGACCGCGTAGTTGGTGCTGGAAATGCCGCCGGCCAGCAGCACGGCAAGGTAGAAGATGACAAAGAGGATCGTCACCGCATCGGTGGCCGCGCGCCTGCGCGCCGACAACCGGTCATAGAACAGGTCCATGCGAACGTGCCCGCCGAGCTGCAGCACATAGGCTCCACCTAGAAGATAGTAAGCCGACAGCAGGAACTGGGACATCTCCAGCACCCAGTTTACCGGCAATCCAAACAGGACCCGTGACAGCGTCGAATAGAGCAGAATGGCTCCCATCACGAAAAACAGGTACATGGCCAGGCGTCCGATAACGCGGTTGGTCGCGTCGACTCCGCGGACGAACTTTCCGATTGCTGCTTCCATCACCGTCCCTTCACTGTCGTCCGCCACGCGCATGTGCGCGCATAACAGACGCACCTCCTGCCGCACGCTCTGCAAGCGGCACGGTCTTCAGGATTGCCGCCAGGCGATCTCCCCATTGCCGCTGCGAGGAGCCGTCTTCGATCTCATCGTTGCGAATTTCGATCATCGCGCAAGGCAGGTTGCGTGAACGCCCATGCTGTTCGAGCGTGAAGTAGACCCGATCGGCCGGTGAATACGGTTCGTTCTTCCCCACGACCAGTTCCTTGTCCGCCAGAAGCGCCTCGATGAGGGGCGCAGCGAGACTCGTATCGTCGTCATGGATGATGCCGACATGCCAGGGCCGGTCCTTGCCGTGGTAGACAGGCGTAAATGAATGGACCGAAAGCAGCCATGTCCCGCGTCCGGCCGCCAGCCGCTCTTCGATCACGTCTTCGATCGCCGCGTGGAATGGCTCCCAGGAGAGCGCGATCCGCTTCCGTCGATCCAGGTCTGACAGGTTTTCATTGCCGGGAACGGCGGTCGCCTCGCTCAGCGCCGAGATCAGGTCGGGCGCATCCAGCGGGCGATTGCAGTCGATTACCAGCCGGGAGATGCAGGACGCCACAAGCGTTGCGTCGAGCACCTCGGCGAGCCGCTTCGCGACGGGCAAAGCGCCAGGATCCCAGGCGATATGACGTTGCAGGTCGGCCGCTTCGAGGCCGAGTGTCCCGAATGGCTCAGGGACATGGTTCGATGCATGATCGCAGATGACCAGAAACGGGCTCTTGCCGCCGCGGTTTGTAACCTCCACCGCGCGATCCGACGCCAGCTCCGAAAGCTCCGCGGCACTCATGCCTTATCCCCTGGCGCTGTAACATTTGTTACATCATTAGCATCATTGCGCCTTTGTGGATGATTTCATACACTTTGCCTCGCTTTGTCAAACGCCTTCGCGACGAAACGAGCAAGGCTGTGGGCGACAATAGCGGAGGGCCGAGGAATGGCGACAAGCATCGCCGAGTTGATTGCCGATCGGATCGATTCCATGCCTGCGGGCGAACGCCGCGCGGCACAAACTCTCGTCGCCAATTACCCGATGGCCGGGCTGATGACGGTCGCCGACTACTCGGCCCAAGCCGGCGTCAGTTCGCCGACCATCCTGCGATTCGTGGCGCGGCTCGGTTTTCAGAACTATCCCGAGTTCCAGTCGAGGCTCAAGGAGGAACTGGCGGCGCAACTCCAGTCTCCGGCCTCGCGAACGGCGGAGAAGCTTCCCGGCGACGCATCGCCAGCCGTAGAGGCGACGCTCGAAAACATCCGCGAAACGTTCCGGCACGTCTCGCCGCGGCAGATTGCGGACATGGTGTCCCTGCTTGCGCAGCCGAAGACGCGGATCTTCCTGCTCGGCGGCCGGTTCACCGACCCGCTGGCTCGCTACATGGCCGCGCACATGACCATCATCCGGCCGAACGTGGTCCATCTGACCGGCCAGGAAAGCAACTGGCGCGACCGGCTGCTCGACATGGGCAAACGCGACGCGCTTTTGATCTTCGACATCCGCCGCTACCAGGACAGCCTGATCCGCTTTGCCGAAAAGGCGCATCAGCGCGGCGTGCAGATCGTCCTGTTTACCGATCAGTGGCTCTCGCCGATCGCCCGTTTTGCCCGCCATGTCGTTGCCGGGCGGACTGCCGTTCCGTCCGCCTGGGACTCTTCCGCGGCCCTTTTTGTCGTTGCCGAAGCCCTGATCGGCGAGATGACCCGCCAGTTGGAGAGCGAAAGCGCCCGGCGCATCCGCGAGATGGAAAGCCTGCGTTGACGCGGTTATCACTTTAGCCGGAGCTTGAGAAAGACCGGCATACCTTACCGAGATTTAATGATAAAATCGGTGCGGGCGTCCCGGAGAATTGTCATAAAGGCGGCGTAGGGACGATCGCCGCCATGCCTTTTCGGGGCGCGGCGGCTTATTGTTTGGGGCTGGTCCGGGATCGCCGGCACCGATACCGGAGAACTGAATGTCGGCTTGGAAGCAGATCGTCGTCGCAGCGATCATAGTGGTCGCGGCGGCCGCGGCGTGGGTGCGCTTCTTCCCCGGCGCGGGAGAGATGCTCGCCGCGTGGGGCGTCGACTGGATTCCAGTCGCTACCGCCAACACCGAAGCGGCGGGCGAAGGCCAGGGTGATGAGCGGCGCGGCGGCGGTCAGCGCGGCAACATCATCACCGCTCCGGTAAGGACCGCCACGATCAATGACCGGCTGCAGGCGATCGGCACCGGCCGGGCGATCAGCTCCGTCACGGTCACGCCCTATGCGTCGGGCCGGCTGACGGAACTCACCGTGACGCCCGGCAGCGACATCCGCGCAGGCAGCGTCATCGCCAGGCTCGATTCCGACACCGAGGAAATAGCAGTCGACCGCGCGAGAATCGCGGTCGCCAATTCCGAGGCAAAGCTCGCGCGCGTTCGCACGCTGCAATCCTCCCGCGCGGCGAGCGCCGTGCAGCTCGAAGACGCCGAGCTCGAACTGAGCAACGCGCAGCTCGAGTTGCGCGACGCAGAGCTCGCGCTCGAGCGGCGGTCGATCGTCGCGCCGATCTCCGGGATCATCGGCATCCTGCCGATTACCATCGGCAATGCGGTCACCACCTCGACCGAGATTGCCACCATCGACGACAGGTCTCGCATCGTGGTCGATTTCTGGGTGCCGGAACGATATGCCGGCGCATTGAAAGTCGGCACGCCGCTGATCGCGGTTCCGATCGCACGACCGAACGAAACATTTGAAGGCACGGTGAGCGCGGTCGACAACCGGCTCGACGAGGCAAGCCGTACGCTCCGCGTCCAGGCCCGCATCGACAACTCCAACGACACGCTGCGCGCCGGCATGTCCTTCCAGGTGACGATGCGTTTCCCGGGCGACAGCTATCCCGCGGTCAACCCGCTGGCGATCCAGTGGGGGACCGACGGCGCCTTCATCTGGGCGATCAAGGACGGCAAGGCGAAGCGCACGCCGGTCCGCATCGTCCAGCGCAATACCGAAAGCGTGCTGGTCGAAGCGCCGATCGCCGAAGGCGAGCAGGTCGTGACCGAAGGCGTGCACAATGTGCGCGAAGGCACCGATGTCCAGATCGCGAGCGGCGAACCCGCGCGCGGCGGCTCATAACGGAGCGGCCGGATGACGACCGACATCAATGGCGATGCGGACAAAGGCATTACCGCCCTTTTCGTCCGCAGGCCGGTTCTCGCCTTTGTCCTCAACACGCTGATTGCCGTCGCGGGACTTGCCGCCTTCTACGGCGTGGAAATCCGCGAACTGCCGGACGTCGACCGGCCCGTCATCACGATCACCGCCGATTATGAAGGCGCTGCAGCAGAATCCATCGACCGCGAGGTGACGGCGATCCTCGAAGGCGCGGTGTCGCGCGTCTCCGGGGTCAAGTCGATCTCCTCGACCTCTTCCTTCGGGCGCAGCCGCGTCACCGTCGAATTCGGCGATGACGTGGACCTGAATGTCGCAGCCTCCGATATGCGCGACGCTGTCGGCCGCGTCGTCAACCAGTTGCCGGACGATCTGGAGACGCCGCGCATCGTCAAGGCCGACGCCAACGCCGATGCGGTGGTGCGCCTTGCCGTCACGTCCGACACGATGTCGGTCGAGGACATGACGATCCTCGTCGAGGACGAGGTGGTCGACGCGCTGGCCGCGGTGCCGGGCGTCGCCGACGTGCAGGTCTATGGCGACCGCGAGAAAATCTTTCGCGTCGACGTCGACCAGTCGAAGATCGCGAGTCTTGGCCTAACCATCGCCGACATCCGCAATGCGCTGGCGTCCATCGCCTTCGATTCGCCGGCGGGCTCCATCACCACGACCGACCAGGACATCATCGTCCGAGCGACGGCCACCGTCACGACGCCCGACCAGTTCGAGGCGATCGCACTCAACAACCGCGTGCGGCTTGGCGACGTCGCGAGCGTCACATTAGGCGGCGACCCGAGTGCAACCTCGCTTCGCTCGGACGGCAAGACCGGCATCGGTCTCGGCATCGTGCGGCAGGCGCAGTCGAATACGCTCGATATCTCCGAGGGCGTCAAGGCGGCGGCCGCGAGGATCCAGCAGACGCTGCCGGAAGGTCTGACCATCCGCATCACCAGCGACGATGCCATCTTCATCGAAGGCGCGATCCACGAGGTGGAGATCGCCTTGGCCCTGTCGGTCTCACTCGTTCTGATGGTGATTTATCTTTTCCTGCTCGACTGGCGGGCGACGCTTATTCCCGGCCTTGCCATGCCTGTGGCGCTGATCGGCACGATCGCCGCGATCTATCTGGCGGGCTTCTCGGTCAACATTCTCACTCTTCTCGCTTTGGTGCTTGCGACAGGCCTCGTCGTCGACGACGCGATCGTCGTGCTCGAAAACATCGTCCGGCGACGCAACGAAGGCATGGGGCCCCGCGCCGCCGCCGTTCTTGGCACGAAGGAAGTTTTCTTCGCGGTCATCGCAACGACGGCGACGCTGGTCGCCGTGTTCGTCCCCCTCTCCTTCCTGCCCGGTCAGACCGGCGGCCTGTTCCGCGAGTTCGGTTTCGTGCTCGCCATGGCCGTCGTGCTTTCGGCGGTTGTCGCCCTGTCTCTCTGCCCGATGCTCGCATCGCGCATGCTGACCCATGCGGAACACCATGAGCATCGCGGCGTAGGAGCCCGTATCGGCGGCGCGCTCGCCGGTTTCTACCGCCGCGCGCTGCGCGCCTGCCTCAATGCGCCCATGATCGTCGTTCTCGTGTGCGTCTTGTTTGCTGGCGCCGCCTATGTCGCCTTCGGCCTGGTCCGCAGCGAGCTGGTGCCCTCGGAAGACCGGTCGCTTGTGATGATGCGCATCCAGGCGCCGCAAGGCGTGAGCCTCGATTACACCACCGCGAAGATGCGCGAGATCGAGAGCCTGATCGAGCCGCTGCGCGAGCAGGGCCTTATCGACAGCACATTCGTCAGCGGCGGCCAGGGCGGCTCGACGAACAGCGGCTTCATGGTGATGGCGCTGGTGCCGTGGGACCAGCGCACGCGCTCGCAGCAGGACATCGCCGCGGAAGTCACCCGGCTGGCGGCCGAGGTGCCCGGCGTGCGCGCCTTCGCGTTCCAGCCGAACAGCCTCGGCATTCGCGGCGCGGGCAGCGGCCTGCAATTCGCAGTCGTCGGCAACTCCTATGCCGAGATCGGCGAAGCGGCGAACAGGATCGTCGCCGAGATGGAGACGGATCCGCGCTTCGACCAGCCGCGTCTGTCGACCGCGCCGACGCAGCCGCAGCTCGCCGTCGAGATCAACCGCGAGCGCGCCTCCGACCTCGGCATCGACATCAACGGGCTTGGCGAGGCCATCCAGTCGATGCTCGACGGCCGCGAGATCGGCGAAGTCTTCATCGAGGACCGCAGCTTTGCCGTGAAGCTCGTCTCGACCACCAACCCGATCAACGATCCGACCGATCTGGAGAACGTCTTCCTGCAGACCGGCGACGGGCGCTATGTGCCCGTGTCGACGATTGCGACACTGACCGAACGCGCGGTGCCGCCCAGCCTGCAGCGCGAGCAGCAGCTTCGCGCCGTGTCGATCACCTCTGGTCTCAAGCCGGGCTTCGCTCTGGGTGACGCGCTGACAACCGCGCAGCAGATCGCCGAACCGCTCCTGCCGGCAGGCAGCCGCATCATCCCGCTCGCCGAAGCCGCGACGCTCGGCGAAACCAGCGGCGCGATGTTCACCATCTTCGGCTTCGCCATCGTGATCATCCTGCTGGTTCTGGCGGCGCAGTTCGAAAGCTTCGTCAGCGCGGTCATCATCATGGCGACGGTGCCGCTCGGGCTCGCCTGCGCGGTGTTCGCCCTGCTCATCACCAACACCAGCCTCAATGCCTATAGCCAGATCGGCCTCGTGCTGCTTGTCGGTGTCATGGCCAAGAACGGCATTCTGATCGTCGAGTTCGCCAATCAGTTGCGCGACCGCGGCATGGGTGTGCGCCAGGCGATCGAAGAGGCTGCGAGCATTCGCTTGCGCCCGGTGCTGATGACGATGATCTGTACGATCCTCGGCGGCGTGCCGCTGGTTCTGGCCTCTGGCGCCGGCGCGGAAGCGCGCATCGCACTCGGCTGGGTTATCGTCGGCGGTCTCGGTCTTGCGGCGGTCTCGACACTGTTCCTGACGCCGGTCGCCTATCTGCTGCTCGGCCGCTTCGTGACGCCGAAGGTCGAGGAAGCGGCGCGCCTGCGCCGCGAGCTGGACGAGGCGGCCTATACGGGCGTCGAGCCGGCGGAGTAAGGCCGCTGCGGCTCCCTCCCCCTTGAGGGGTGGGTGGCCAGCCGCAGGCTGGCCGGGTGGGGTCGCCGGTGAGAGGTACGCCGTTTCTCAACGCCGAAGAATGAGGTCGGTGCGCTGCCGCACATACCACACCCGGCCAATCGCCTTTGGCGATTAGCCACCCTCCCCTCAAGGGAGAGGGAGCGCGTCGGTGCACTGCTGGTGCGCTCATGACGTGTCGGGTTGCTCCAGCACTTCGCGGGCGAAATATTGGAGGTCTTTCAGGACCTCGTCGATCTCGTGTTTCGGCCGGCGTGTCCAGCCGGGTGGACGGCCGGGACGCAGCGGCCAGACATGCAGCGAGCGCGGCCGGGGATGCGGTGTCGGTGCGCCCGAGGCCTCGTGTTCCCTCTCGCGGGCGCGGGCGGCAAGGCGCAGTGCCCTCAGCCGCGCGAAACGTTTTGCCTGACCCGGCAGGTCGTCAAGCGCGGCGGCAAGTGTCGCGAGGCGCTGATGGATGCGGGCCGCACGGACGCGACCGTCTGGCAAGGATGGCTGCCGGACGGGGATGGGGAGGCGCGCGCCAACGCCCGGGTCGCTGATGCGTGGCACGCCGCGGTTTGGCATTGGGCGGACGTAGAAAAATCGTTTTCGCGGATCGAACAGGGGCAGGGATGGGGTGCGCTGGCTGACCGGCGGTGGAGTGGGCATGATGACGCCACGCTTCATGACAAATCCACGCGGCAGGATGATGCCGGTGCCGCCTTTGCGGGCCAGCGACGTCTTCTGCGGCGGGCGCGGGCGAAACGCCGGCAGCGTCAGGACAATGCCGCGCGCCATGACGACGATCAGCCGCCGTGCCGCGGCTTCGGCCGGACGCAGCACTCTGAGGATGGCGGTGTGGAGATGGCGCGGCAGCGTGGCCGCGCCCTCGCGCGGCGCAACCATGACGACGAGCTCGGAAACCACGCGCTTCAGCACCCCATGATTTCCCTCGATCACCGCATTCCAATCCACCGGCATCGCCGCCTCCTTTCATAGGCGCGAACATTATCGCGCGGGTCCGGAGGGGCGTGGATGAGACTGCTGACAGATCCTGACAGTTTGGCCTGAAGCTGCCCCTCACCCTCACCCTCACCCTCACCCTCACCCTCACCCTCACCCTCACCCTCACCCTCACCCTCACCCTCACCCTCACCCTCACCCTCACCCCCTCCCGTTCCTTCGGACGGGGAGGGGTCGTCGGCGTGGTGCGAGATCGCCAGCGTTAGTGCAAGGCGTTGGTGAGCTCGCGGCGTCGGCGGAGCGCTTTATCTCCCCCCATGCGGGGGAGAAAGCGATTTCAGCATCTTAGCGAGTAGGCGCGAAACCGGCGGCGAAGCCGCCGTAAGCGCCGTGAAGCGGAGCTAAGTGCTAGAAATCGCAAGAGAGGGGATTTGAGGAGCACGACGTCTAACGACCCCCTCTCTTGGATTTTCTACGACTTAGCTCGCAAGCGCGCGTCGCCCTTCGGGCTTGCGCGAGCTAAGATCGTGAAAATCCATTCTCCCCCGCCAAGGGGGAGATAGGCCGGCATCAACGTCCGGCGATCATCTTCAATGTGTGCAACTTGCGGGAACAGTGGAGCGCTGATCTCTCCTTGACGTGGAAACAAAAAAGCCGCGCGGATCGCTCCGCGCGGCTTTGCGTTCAGGCAGTTGATTACTGCGACTTGGTCGGGTCGACGCGGCCGATTTCCTTCCACACGCCGCCCTCGATCTTGGAGATGACGATCACGTCACCGCCCTGATGGTCGTTCGGGCCGTACTTCACGTCGCCATCCGCGATCGGGTCGTGGTAGGCCAGCGTCTCCATACCCTTCTGGAAGGACTCTGGAGTCAGGTCCTTGCCCGCCGCCTCGAGACCCTTGATCAGAGCCATCGCAGCCGACGCGCCGAGCTGCGCAGCGGTGCCAGCGTCCTCGCCGGTCGCCGCCTTGAACTTGTCGGCCCATGCCTTGAGTTCGGCATTCGAGGACAGACGGTTCTCGAGATCCGACCAGCCGGCCGCGGCATAGT
>DATJTE010000212.1:0-37124 GCA_035503715.1 Rhizobiaceae bacterium
CCGGCCCACGGCACGCAAGTTCGACGCCAGGGAACGACACGTTTCCGGCGGCGACTGCGCTGACGAACAGCTCCGACGGCTTCGTGATCGTTACGCAGGACCCACTGGGTCTGCGTTTTCTCTACAGCGCTTATGGCCAAGCTTTCACCAAATCCGTCCCTGGCACGCTGAGCTCCGGCGGAGGCGCCTTCGCCAAGGCGATCGGGCCGCGGGTCACCCCACTCGACGACGGCGGCTTCATCGTGGCGTGGGTCGACACAACCGCAATCGAGGGCGATGGTTCGCCCGATCTCAAGGTCGTGCTCCAGCGTTTCGACAAGAACTCAAATGCTGTCGGCCAGAATCTCATCATCAACAATCCCGGCGACCAGAGTCTCGAGTCGATCGCCACGCTCGACGACGGCCGTGTGATCCTCACCTACACCACCGAGACCGGCGACTCGACGGGCCAGACCAGGCTCGCTTACCGCATCATAGATCCGCGCGAACCCACGATCTTCGGCACATCCCGCGCCGACAACATTGTGGGACGTCAGGATGGCAGCACCATTATTTCAGGAGCCGGTGACGATACCCTGATCGGAAGCGCGGTGGCCGATACACTGCAGGGCGAGATCGGCGCTGATACCCTCGACAGTGCCGGTGGCGACGATATTCTGAACGGCGGACTAGGACCGGACATTTTGATCGGCGGCGCCGGCAAAGACATCTATGTGCTTGAGAATGGCACGGACAACGTCATCGACAGTTCGGGCATCGACACGATCACGTCGACCATAAATCGCAGCCTGTCCGGGCTCTATGCGGAAGTCGAAAACCTGACCATTGTGGGAAACGCCCTGACCGGCACCGGAAATGCGTCAGCCAACGCGATCATCGGCAATGCCAAGGCCAATACGCTGATCGGAAACGGCGGCGGCGACACCTTGAAGGGAGTAGGGGGCATAGACAAACTCACCGGCGGACTTGGCCTGGATAAACTCTATGGCGGAGCCAGCAACGATATCTTTGTGTTCAACGTCGCACTGACGGCCGCCAATCGGGACATCATCTACGATTTCAATGTGGGCAATGACACGATCCAGCTGGAAAACGCAGTGTTCACGCAGGTCGGCCCAGTTGGCCCGTTGCGGGCAATGGCATTTAAGCTTTCCACCCAGGTGAAGGACGCGGACGACCGCATTATCTACAACAAGACAACGGGCGGCGTTTTCTACGACAGCGACGGTTCGGGCACGGCGGCGCCGATCCTTTTCGCCACGCTGATGAACAAGCCGGTGGTCACGGCGGCGGATTTTGTCGTGATCTGACGCGGCCTCCCAAGGGCGCAAACAAAGCCCGCCAAGGGCAGGTCTACGCAACACCGGTTGCGCAGTCCCGGCGAACGCGCACCGGGATTGCGTCATATGGAATTGATCTCGTTCTCGCCAGCGGCGCCAATGCCCGCGAGGCGAGGCAAGAGCCCTCCCCTATTCTCCCCGCATGCGCTGCTTGAAGAAATCGAGGTGCTTGTCCTGCGCCTTGATCATGCGCTCGCGATAGACGCCGTAGATCTGGTCGGTGTCATGCAGCGTCACGCCGGCGATCGTCGGCGAGGCGAAGGTCGGCAGTTCGATGCCTTGCTCTCCGAGCTTCTGGGCCGTGCGGGCGACGAGTTCATGCATCATGATCATGGCGAGCACCGTCGATGATCCCGCGACCGGCCGCGACCAGCCTTCGACCGGCACGATGGCATCCTCGATCGGCGCGCACGTGTCGATCACGATGTCGGCGGCGTCCGCCAGCCGCTTGCCGGAGGAGTGCGTGGCCGGCTTGTCGAGATTGGCCTTCGCCGTGATCGCGACCACGGTCAGGCCGCGCTTCTTGGCATAGAGCGCTGCGTCGATGCCCGACGCGTTGCGGCCGCTATGGCCGAAGATGACGATCGAGTCGCCGGGATTGAGCGGCTGGTGATCGAGGAATTTTTCGGCATAGCGCTCGGTGCGCTCCAGCCAGAGGAGCTCACGCACGCCCCCGGCGCCCAAAATGTTGTTCCACATGACGCGCGGATCTGTCAGCGGATTGAAACCGACATAGCTGCCGTAACGCGGATAGGTCTCCTGCACCGGCAGAACCGAATGACCCGAACCGTATAGGTGGATGAGCCCTTCCTTGGCGAGGCTCTCAGAGAGTGCGGCGGAAGCCTTCTCGAACGCTGCCTCGTTCTCGCTGGCGGCGCGCTCCGCGAGCTTCATCAGGCGGCTGATATAGAGCGTGGACATGGTCTTGGGTCTGCCTTTCATTGACGGTTAGAGCTGAAGCCGCGACCGGATTTCGTAGCGGTCGCCGCGCATGGTTGAGACGGTGTATTCGAACGGTCCGCGCTGGTCGGACGTAATGCGCTGGACGATGAAGGCCGGGCTGCCCGCTTCCACTTCGAGACGTGGAGCATCGACGGCCGCGACAGTGCCGACCCGGAAAATCTCAAGCGCCACTTTCGGGACGATGCCGAAGCGGTTCTTCAATGCCGCGTAAAGCGACGGCACCGGCTCGCGGGTTTCGACGAAACCCGGAACACGCTCGACCGGCAGATAGGCTGTCTGGATGCCGATCGGCTGGTTGTTGCCGGCGCGCAGGCGCCGCAGCATCACGACCGGGTCGCCCTCCGCGATCTCCAGCGCGATCGCCACCTCGGGAGAGGCCGGCACTTCGACCATCTCCAGCACGCGCGAGCCGACGACAAAACCGCGCTCGGCCATCTCCTGCGTGAAGCTGGTCAGGCCGCGTACGCCAGCGGTCACCGTGGAGGTGCGCACGAAGGTGCCGCGGCCATGCTCGCGGCGCAGTAGACCGGCCTCCTCGACGTTGCGCAGCGCGTGGCGGATGGTGATGCGGCTCACCCCGAGCATCTCGCAGAGCTTGCCCTCGTTGGGGAGTTGCGTACCGTCGGGCCATGTGCCGTCGGCAATGAGCGCCCGCAGCGCCTGTTCGGCCTGATGCCACAGCGGCTCGGGCCGTGAGCGATCCGCACGTGTGATATTGATCGTCATGACCCATTCTCCAGCCAGGCCGGATGTCCATGTGCAGCCAGCGCCGCGCCCATCAGCGCCGCGCGCGGCCCGAAATTTCCCGCCGCCAGCCGCACGTCGCGCAGATGCGGAGGCAACTGGCGTGTCAGCGCCGGCAAAACGAGCGGCCTGAACACGTCGATGCTTTCGGCAACGCCGCCGGCAAAAACCACCAGCCGGGCGCCGGTCAGTGCGACCGCGCCTGCAAGGGCGGTGCCGAGTGAGCGCATGGGCGGCGCCAGTGCGGCCATCGCTCCTGCTTCCCCTCTCCTGGCGAGAGCAACGAGCGCCGGTCCGTAGGCGAGGCCACGATCGGCCGCGATGCGGTCGAGTGCCCGGCCAGAGGCGACGCGCTCCAGCCAGCCATGGGCGTCGTCGCCCGCATCGGTGGGGTCGGCGCACGCCCAGCCGAAGGATGCCGCAGCTCCACCTTCTCCGTGCAGGATGCGGCCATCGGCCAGCACCGCGGACCCGATGCCGGTGCCGATCGCAAGCAGGATGGCATTCTTCGCGTCTTTCGCTGCGCCAGCCGCGGCTTCGGCAAGCAGCGACAGTTGCGCGTCATTGCCGAGCGCGATCCGCAAACCAGGAAACAGACTGGCAAGATCGACACCGTCGAGGAATGGCAGATTGGGGATCCAATTGCACACCGTGCCTCGGGCAAGACCGGGAACGGCGACACCCAGACGATCGGTGCTGTGTTCGGCAATAAGCGCCTCGATCCGGCCGCGAAATGTATCGAGATCGCGCGGCGCGTCCCAGCGGCCGAGCGGCAGCGGTTCAACCGCCGCGTCCCGCGCCAGTGCCGCACGCAAATTGGTGCCGCCGAGATCGATGGCCAGCGCGCTCATCCCTTGACACCCGTGCTGACGAGGCTGTCGACGAAGAAGCGCTGCAGGAAGACAAAGAGGACAAGCGGCGGCAGAACTGCGAGCGTCGCGCCAGCCATCACCAGCCCGGTGTTCATCGCGCCGCGATTGTAGCTGAGCAGCCGTCCGAGGCTGAGCACGATCGGGTAATCCGCCGTGTTGCCCTGGAGCACGGTGAGCGGCCACAGATAGGTGTTCCAGTGATAGACGAAGGCAAAGAGCGCAAGTGCTGCGATCGCCGGGATCACGGTCGGCGCGACGATGGAAAAGACGATGCGCAGTTCCGACGCGCCATCCATGCGCGCCGCATCGATCAGTTCATCCGGCACGCCGGAGATGAATTGGCGCATCAAGAAGATGCCGAACGCGTTGGCGAGATTGGGCACGATCACGCCGATCAGGCTGGCGTTGAAGCCCATATTGGTGACCAGACGATAGAGCGGGATCAGCGTCACGATCGGCGGCAGGAACATGGTGGCGATCAGCACGGCGAACAGCCCGTCGCGGCCACGGAAGCGGTATTTTGCGAAAGCGTAGCCCGCCATGATCGAGGTGACGAGGATGCCGGCCGTCGTGACCGTCGCGATGATGAAGGAATTCAGGAAGGAGCGACGCGCGTCGATGACGCCCGCCACCTCGCTGTATGCGGACATGTTCGGCGTGGCGGGAAACCACACCGGCGGCGTCTGCATGCTTTCGGCCGGCGTCTTCAGGCTCGACAACACCATCCAGATCAGCGGGAACGCTGCAACGACCGCAATCGCAATGATGGCGAACAGAAGCAGTACGTCGGCCTTGTTGGGACGTGGCCCACCGAAGATGATGCCAGCGGCCATCTCAGTCCCCCTCGTCCCGGCGCGCCATCGCGAAGATCAGCACGATGACGACGATCAGCGAGAGCATCAGCATGACGGCCATGGCGGAACCGAGACCACCGTCGGCGCGCTCGATGCCGACGCGGCGGATGTGGTAGGTCAGAACGTTCGTCGCGTTGGCCGGCCCGCCTTGCGTGATCAGCGCCACCGGCTCGAACACCTGCACGGCGTTAATCACCGCGATCACCGTGCTGAACAGCAAGGTGCGGCGCAACAGCGGCAGCGTCACGCTGAAGAACTCCTGGACGCGGCTCGCTCCATCGATCCGCGCGGCTTCATAGAGCTGCACGGGAATCTGCGTCAGCCCGGCGATGACGAGCACCGTGAAATAGCCGACCTGCTGCCAGACATTGAGGATGACGATCGAGACCAGCGCCGTGCCTGGCGCCGACAGCCAGGGTTGCGGGCCGATGCCGACCACGGAGAGGATCTGGTTGATCGGGCCTTCGGTCGGCGAATAGAGCTTCGACCAGACCAACGCCACCGCCATCATCGGCACCATGTAGGTGGAAAACAGAACCGCGCGCAAAGCGTGGCCGCCCGCGACGCGGGTCTGGTGGACGAGAAGCCCGAGCCCCACCGAGAGCGGCAGAATGATCGCGACCGAGAGACCGGTGTAGATCGCGGTGTTCAGGAAGGCGCGCTTGAAGTCGCGTCCGACGGACAGCGGGCCGAACAGATCTTCGTAATTGCGCAAGCCCGCGAAACGCGCGGTCGCAAAGCCGGTCTGCGTCGACCAGTCGTGGAACGACAGCCAGATCGTCAGTACCATCGGCACGAAGATGAAGACCGCGATCAGCGAGACCGCGGGCGTCAGCATCAGCCAGATCGAGGCGGTTCGCGAGTTCGTCATTCAATCGGACCAAGATCGTGCCGGCGCGCGACCATAACGCGCGCCGGCACCGCCTGGGAGGTTACTTCGCAGCGCGTTCGAGGATCGACGTCGCGTCGGCCTGCGCGTTTTTCTGCGCGTCCTCGGCGGAGACCTGTCCGTATTCGAGCTGCTCCACCACCTGCTGCAGGGCTTCGGAAAACTCCTGCCCGCCGAGCACGATGGGGAACCCTTGCGCGTTGGCGAGCGTCGACACGTAACCTTCAAGGAAGGGCCGGCCGAGCGCGTCCTTGTAGGCCGCGACGTCGGAGGTGCGCGACGGCAGGATGCCCATCGACTGCAGGATGTCAGCCATCGCGGAGGCGCCGTTCTTGCCGGACTCCGGCCCGTTCAGCCAGGCGAGGAAATCCCACGCCGCTTTCTGCTGCTCGGCACCCGCGCCGGCATTCACGACCGTCTGCCAGGAGTAGGAAATCGAGCGGGCGGTGTCGCCGCTCGGGCCGACGGGGATCGGCGCTGTGCCGATGTTCTCGAAACCCTCGCCCATGCCGGCCTTCAGCGCGCTCTCCCACCAGTTCGCCATTATGATCATGCCGGTCTTGCCGGAGACGAAATTGTCGATGAAGGGGCCGGTGGTGTTGGCGTCGGCGGTGCCCATCGCCGGAACCGTGTAGCCTTCCTTGACCATGGTCTCGTAGAGCTGGAAGGTCTCCAGTGCCTGTTTGCTGTCGAGCTTCGGCTTGCCGCCTTCGATCAACTGGCCGCCATTCGAGACGAGCAGCGACGAGAACGGGTGGATCACGCCGGCAGCCCAGGAGTTGATCAGGCCGAAACCTTGCCGCCCGGCAGATGCGTCGGTCAGCTTCTTGGCGGCGTCCTTCAACTCGTCCCAGGTCTTCGGCGGCGCGGCGATGCCCGCTTCGGCAAACAGCTTCTTGTTGTAGTTCAGCGCGTAGACATTGATTTCGTTCGGGATGCCGTAAACCTTGCCGTCGACGCTTGCGGCGGCCGCGATGCCGGCCGGCCAGTTGGCGGTCACGTCGCTCGCCACGGCGTCCGGCGCCGGCGTCACCAGCCCGTCCTTCACCAGCGCCGGCAGCCACAGATCGTAGATGCTGGCAATCGTCGGACCGTCCGTACCGCCCGAGCGAATGGTGGTCAGCAGGTCGCCGAACGGCACCGCGCGGACCGAAACCGTGACACCCGGATGGGCGGCAGTGTAGTCGCCGGCGGCCTTTTCGAGGAGCGCGACCGTCTCCGGCGCCCAGTGCGTGAGGTAGGTCAGTTCAACATTCTGCGCGCTCGCCGGCAGCGGCATCAGCGCGGCGGCGGCGGCCATCCAAAGTCTGAAAGTTCGAGTCATCCTTGCTCTCCCATTGGGACCGCATGCAGCGTTCCGATCACAAAATAGGTTATAACAACATAATCTCTTGCGTGTAAATGCGAGATGTAGCCGCCGAGTGACGGCGGAGTATTGTCAGCGGGAAAAGCCGTGTTTCACCCGCCACGGTGCCGCATGAGGTTGTTTCGGCATGAACAACTCGGTTAGGGTCCGCGCCACGCTCGAAGAGGTCGACAGGATGACGAGAACCGCCCTGATTATCATCGCCTTGACGCTCGCCGGCTGCGGCGGGTCAGGCCCGGTCTATCGCGGCGAACCGCCGGCCGGCATGACCGCCCGTCAGTACGAGTGCAAGCTTATGGGACGGGACTGTTCGGTGGTGACGGAGAGGTCCACCGTATCGAGGAACCCCGGGCCGAATGGCGTATTCTAGGCCCGCCTCAGCCCGTTGGCTTGCCTTCGGTCTTGAATACGCCTCACGCTGATGTCACATCAGCGCCAATGGTCACCTATCTCGACGCCGCCACCGTTCCGCTCCGCAACACAGGTCAGATCCGGCTCTACAGCGCCGCTGACTTCGAAGGCATGCGCAAGGCGGCGCAGTTGACCGCGCGCTGCCTGGACGAGCTGGTGGCCATGGTGAAGCCCGGCGTGACGACCGAGGCGATCGACCAGTTCGTGTTGCAGTTCGGGCTGGATCACGGCGCCCTGCCCGCGACGCTCAACTATCGCGGCTATACAAAATCGTCCTGCACCTCGATCAACCACGTGGTCTGCCACGGCATTCCGGACGCCAAGCCGCTGAAGGAAGGCGACATCGTCAATATCGACGTGACCTACATTCTCGACGGCTGGCACGGAGATTCCAGCCGCATGTACCCGGTCGGCCAGATCAAGCGCGCCGCCGAACGCCTGCTGGAGGTCACGCATGAGTGCCTGATGCGCGGCGTGGCGGCGGTGCAGCCTGGAGCCCGCACCGGTGCGATCGGCGCTGCCATCCAGGCCTATGCCGAGCGCGAGCGCTGCTCCGTGGTGCGCGATTTCTGCGGTCATGGCGTCGGCAAGCTGTTCCACGACGCACCGAACATTCTCCACTATGGCAGCGCCAATGAGGGCGTGGAGATGCGCGAGGGCATGATCTTCACCATCGAGCCGATGATCAATCTCGGGCGTCCGCATGTGAAGGTTCTGTCCGACGGCTGGACGGCGGTCACGCGGGATCGCTCGCTGTCGGCGCAGTATGAGCACACGGTCGGCGTCACCGCGACCGGCGTCGAGGTCTTCACGCTGTCGCCTGCGGGACTCGACCGACCCGGCCTGCCATCCTAGTATTTCCGCGCGGACACCTGTCCGCGGTCAGAGAAATACCGGCAGGTGGAAGATGTCCGAAGACGAGCGAGGGTTTTTCGCTGAAAAGCCTCAGCCGGCCGTCTCCAAGCCTGCGGCGTCGAAAAGCCTTGCCGAAAAGCCGCATTATCTCGGGCATCGCGACCGCCTCCGCGAACGTTTCAGCGCGGCCGGACCGAGCGCTCTTGCCGACTACGAACTCCTCGAGCTCCTGCTTTTCCGCCTGATCCCGCGTTCCGACACCAAGCCGGTGGCGAAGGCGCTTCTCGCCCGCTTCGGCACGTTTGCCGAAGTGCTCGGCGCGCCGGAAGAACTGCTGCGCGAGGTCAAGGGCGTCGGACCTGCCGTCGCGCTCGACCTGAAGATCATCGCGGCGGCCGCCAGCCGCATGGCGCTGAGCGAGATCAAGGGACGCGAGGTCCTGTCATCCTGGGCAAGCGTGCTCGATTATTGCCGCACCGCCATGGCGTTCGAGACGAAGGAACAGTTCCGCGTGCTCTTCCTCGACAAGAAGAATGTGCTGATCGCCGACGAGGTGCAGCAGACCGGAACGGTCGATCACACGCCGGTCTACCCGCGCGAGGTGGTGGCGCGGGCACTGCAGCTTTCGGCGACCGCCATCATCCTTGTGCACAATCACCCGTCGGGCGACCCGACGCCGTCGCGCGCCGACATCGACATGACCAAGACCATTGTCGAGACGGCAAAGCCGCTCGGCATCGCCGTGCATGACCACATCATCATCGGCAAGAAGGGCCATGCCAGCATGAAGGGCCTGCTGCTGATCTAGCGACGCCCGTTCTTCGGGCTAGCAGACCGCGACCCTCGCAAAACGACGCGATTGACCCGAAGCGACCGAGACCGGTCGCGGGAGCGGCTCGCACAACCGCGGGCCACCGATCATTCCGACCGCCATGGGGTCATCCGCGGTTTCCAGCGTGGGACAACGGCGCGGAACGCCTCATACTCTCTCCCAAACGTCTCCTCGAGCGTGGGCTCTTCGTACGCCACGACGAAGGCGTGGAAAAAGAGCCAGAGCAGCGCGCCGTAGACGATGAGGCGCCAATCGCCCATCAGTACCGCTTGACCCAGGATGATGGCCACGACCGCGACGTATATTGGATTGCGCACATAACGGTAGAGACCGGTCACCACGAGATTCCGGGTCGGCGCGATGGGCGCGGGGGTGCCGAGACCCTGCAGCGCGAAACGCGCAAATGCATCAACGAGCCCAGGCACGCCTGCGAGAATCATTATCGCGCCGATGCCGCGCGTCAGCTCCAAGCCAAGGAACGGCGGCCGGAATTCCCAACCCGTGATCCACCATGGAACGAGCCCCGCCAGCGTACATGGGGCGACCACGAAGAAAACCGCCGAGCCCAGGACAGCAATGGTTCGTTGCACGGCGGTTCCCGACACTCGCTGCGAGGTCATTCCAACCTCCCCTTCATGGTTTCTCGTCGTCATCGGCCGTGGCGCACCAGCCCGCCATCGAGGCGTCGGGTCACGCACGCCAACAACTATCTCATCGTTGAATCGCGTCGGCCTTGCGAAAGCGTCTCGAGCAACCCTACAGTCCAGCACATCGGGCATCCGCGTAGCGCGACGAGGGCGGCAACGCCAGCGCCCAAGGACAGCCAAGGGTGAGCGGTCTGGTAGACGATGGCCCAAGCGAGGAGCGCCGCCGTAGCTGCGCCGCGCATCAGGTGTGCGGTGAGGAAAGCGCTCCCGAACATGCCGACTCCACGAAAGTAATTCATGTGCTCTCTCGTCCGCCGTCCTTTGTGTCGAGCAGATATTCGCGCACCAATGCGCGGGCGCGGCGCAGGCGGCTTTTGGCCGCTTCGCGCGTCACGCTGAGCCGCCCGGCGATTTCCCCGATCGTCAGATCTTCGAGATCTCGCAGCAGCAGCACTTCGCGATGCGACGGCGAAAGCGACTCGATCGCATTGACCAAGTCTATGCGCAATTCGTCCGGCGGGACCGTTGCGAGCTCGCGAGACTCTTCCAGGCTGGCGAGCTCCTCGTATCCGCGCATCAGCATCAGCGCCGGCAGCATGCAAAGGCGGGCGATGACAGTCAGCAGCCAGCCAACGAGGGCGGCCGGACTACGGACCGTGCCCACGCGCCGGTACACGACGATGAGTGCTTCTTGCACCACATCTTCGAGGACCGAGGCGCGGTGGCAAAGGCGCCGCGCATAGCGTCGAATGTCCGGCTGCAGCGCCACCAAAAGCTGTGTGAGCGCGTGCCGATCGCCCGACTGTGCCGCGAGCAAGAGATCGTCTGATACACGCGCCAAGGCGGTCACTCCTCCAGCGGCTCGCGCCCGGCGACCGCACAGGCAGGGCAATAGCCGAACGCGCCAGTGACCAGCGTCACCACACCCGCACCGCTGATGAGTAGCCCGAGCGGCGAAGCGTGCAACGCAAGCAAGCCGCAGATAAACATCAAACCCCCGCCGATCAGCCTAGCCCCGCGCTCCCACCCGCCAACGTTCTTCCTATACCACATGGTTCTATGCTCCGGTTCGCGACGCGCCGTTATGGCGCATTCACCTGATAAGAGGGCGCAAACCCGGCACCGGGGTCGCAGTACAAAAAAAAATTTTGATGGGCTGGCAGATTCAGCAGACTGGCGTCCATGAAGGGCCTGCTGCTGATCTGAAGCAATGCTACTGCCGCACCTAGCGCGGTCTCATCGATTTATGTCTGGAAGGCGGCTGTGTGACCGCTATCTAAGGCGTCGATGCTGCCAACGGCAGGAGGACGGCCATGAGCATCGTAACGCTTCCATGCCATATCGAGGGGCATCGAGCCGTTTCCTTCGACGTGATCGGCGTTTACGACGACCGCGTGTTCCTTGAAGATAAGCATGCGGAGTGGAACAAATACGCATCGGTTGCCGACGCTGCGCAGGTGGTTTTCCAGCATTGCAACACCACCTACGGGACCAGGCGTGTCATCTTTGGCGACGAATTCGGCAGCAATTGGCGCGAAATTGTACCCGGAACGGACGCGTTCGAAATCGCGCCTTACCGTGACGGCCTCCCGTTCATGGTTTTCATCAGAGCTTTTGGACAAGGAGGTTGACCCCTGGTCAAAAAAAAGGGCGCCCGGAGGCGCCCCCTCTAAGTCTGCCAGAGCCGCAGCTTACTGCGGCAGCTTGTCGTCCACGCCGGCGACGTAGAAGTTCAGGCCGAGCAGCACGCCATTCTCGGCGACCTCGCCATCCTTCAGCCAGTCGGAGCCGTCCTGCTTCTTGACCGGGCCGGTGAATGGCTCGAAACCGCCGGTTATCTTGGCAACGGTATCCTCCGCAGCCTTCTTGACGTCGTCCGGCATGTTGGTGAACGGCGCCATCACGACATGGCCTTCTTTCATGCCGCCCCAGACGTCCTGCTGCTTCCAGGTGCCGTCAATGACCGCCTTGACACGCTCGGTGTAGTACGGACCCCAATCGTCGACGATCGAGGTGAGCTGCGTCTCAGGGCCGAACTTGATCATGTCCGAGGCCTGGCCGAACGCCTTGATGCCGCGCTCATGCGCGACCTGCAGCGGCGCGGTCGAGTCGGTGTGCTGGGTGATGATGTCGACGCCCTGGTCGATCAGCGCTTTTGCCGCGTCGGCTTCCTTGCCGGGATCGAACCAGGTGTTCGCCCACACCACTTTCACCTTGAAGTCGGGATTGACGGTCTGCGCGCCCAATACGAAGGCGTTGATGCCCATCACGACTTCCGGGATCGGGAAGGACGCGATGTAGCCGGCCACGCCTGCCTTCGACATCTTCGCGGCGATGATGCCCTGCACATAGCGGCCTTCATGGAACTTCGAGTTGTAGGTCGCGACATTCTCGGATTCGCGCTTGTAGCCGGTCGCGTGCTCGAACTTCACGTCCGGGAACTTCTTGGCCACGACGTTGGTCGCGTCCATGTAACCGAACGAGGTGGTGAAGATGATGTTGCAGCCGGAGCGGGCAAAACGCTCGAGCGCGCGCTCGGCGTCGGCACCTTCCGGAACGCTTTCGAGATAGGCCAGTTCGACCTCGTTCTCGCCGCCGAGTGCCTGCTGCATCTCCAGCGCGCCCTGGTGGTGCTGATACGACCAGCCGAAGTCGCCGATCGGGCCGACATAGATGAAGCAGGCCTTCACCTTGGCTTCCGCGGCGATCGTGCCGAGCGACAGCACGGCTGCCGCTGCGGCAATCGACAATAGGGTTCTTTTCATTGTGTTCGTCCTCTTGCGGGTTTCAGGGGCAACTATCCCATCTCTTTTGTTCTTAGCGATCTGGCACAAACGGCCGCCCCAACGAAGCCGGTGTGTTGACCATCGTCAAGCGCCTGTTCCTGGAGATTAGAACAAGGACGATGATGGTCGCCAGATAGGGAAGTGCGGAAAGAAGCTGCGACGGCACACCTATCCCCAGCGCTTGCGCATGCAACTGGCCGATCGAGACCGCTCCGAACAAATATGCGCCGGCGAGCACGCGCCAGGGCCGCCAGGAAGCGAACACCACCAGCGCCAGCGCGATCCAGCCGCGGCCGGCCGTCATGTTCTCGATCCATTGCGGCGTGTAGAGCAGCGACAGGTAGCCTCCCGCCATGCCGGCGCAGGCGCCGCCGAACATCACGGCCATGTAGCGGATCCTGATCACGTCGATGCCCAGCGCATGCGCCGAGCCATGATTGTCGCCGACCGAACGCAGCGTCAGCCCGGCGCGCGTCTTGAACAGGAACCAGGCGACGGCCGCGGTCAGGATGATCGAGATGTAGAAGACCGGGTCCTGGCCGAAGAACAGTTTTCCCACGACCGGAATGTCGCTCAGGCCGGGAATGTAGAGGACCGGCAGCTTGATGCCGGGAAGACCGGTGAAGCTTTCGCCCAGCATGCCCGAGAGGCCGAGGCCGAGCAGTGTCAGCGCGAGGCCGGTCGCCACCTGGTTGGTCACCAGCGTCAGCGTCAGAAAACCGAACAGCAGCGAGAACAGCGCGCCGACGATGATCGCCGCCAGCAGCCCGAGCCAGGGCGAGCCCGTCGTGAAGGCGACGGCGAAGCCGGTGACCGCACCCATCACCATCATGCCCTCGACGCCGAGGTTGAGCACGCCCGAGCGTTCGACGACCAGTTCGCCGATCGCAGCGATCAGCAGCGGCGTCGCCGCCGTCGCGATCGTGATGATGATCTGCTCAAACATGGCTGGCGGCCTCCCCGGCCGGCTTGGCGACAACCGGCGCCGGAGCGCTGGCAGGCGCACCGACGAAGCGGATGCGGTAGTGGATCAGCGTATCGCAGGCGAGCACGAAGAAGAGCAGCATGCCCTGGAAGGCGCGCACCGTCTTGTCCGACACCTGCAGCGAGATCTGCGCCGCCTCGCCGCCGAGATAGGTGAGCGCGAGGATCAGTCCGGCGGCGACGATGCCGAGCGGATTGAGCCGCCCAAGGAAGGCGACGATGATGGCGGTGAAGCCGTAGCCGATCGAGATTTTCTCGTTCAGATGCTCGATCGGACCGGCGACTTCCGAAATGCCCGCCAGGCCGGCAAGCGCTCCCGACAGAATGAACGCGAAAAACACCATGCGCGAGGAGGAGAAGCCGGCGAAGCGCCCTGCCCGCGGGCTCTGGCCCAGCACCTTGACCTCAAAACCCTTCAGCGTCTTCGACAGCATGAACCAGACCGCCACCGCCGCGACGAGGGCGAAGATGAAGCCGATATGCGCCCGGCCGCCTTCGGGATAAATCTGCGGCAGGATCGCGTATTCGTGGAAGCGCACGGTGCCCGGAAAACTCATGCCTTCCGGATTGCGCCAGACGCCGCGCACCAGCCAATCGTTGAAGAGCTGCGCGACGTAGACCAGCATCAGGCTGGTCAGGATTTCGTTGGTGTTGAATTTCACCTTCAAGAGCGCAGGGATCGAGGCGTAGAGCGCACCACCCAGCATGCCGAAGATCAGCATCAGCGGCAGCGTCGCCCAGGACTGGAAGCCGGGAAACACGACCGGGATAAACGATCCGGCGATCGCGCCGGCGATGAATTGGCCTTCCGCGCCGATGTTCCAGTTGTTGGAAAGGTAGCAGACGCTGAGGCCCACCGCGATCAGGATCAGCGGCGCGGCCTTGATGGCGAGCTCATGCAACTGCCAGCGATTGTTCGGATCCCAGATGCCGGTCAGTGGGTCGATGAAGTAGTAGTAGAGCGCTTCCAGCGGGTTCTTGCCGAGCAGCGAGAACATGATCGCGCCGGCAATCAGCGTGAGCCCGAGCGCGATGAAGGGCGACAGCGCGGAAAACAGCGCCGAATGTTGCGGCCGCTTGACGATTTCGATGCGCATCACGCCACCTCTTTCTGATGCTCGAGGTGGCCGGGTTCCGCGCCGCCCATCAACAGGCCGATCTTTTCGAAGGTCGCCTCGGCGCGCGGCATTGGCTTCGACAATTCGCCATTGTGCATGACAGCGATGGCGTCGGAGATTTCGAACAGCTCGTCGAGATCCTGGCTGATCACCAGCACCGCCGAGCCGCTGCGCGACAGTTCGATCAGCGCCTGGCGGATGCGCGCGGCAGCACCTGCGTCGACGCCCCAGGTCGGCTGGTTGACGATCATCACGGTCGGTTTGCGGTCGAGCTCGCGGCCGATGATGAATTTCTGCAGATTGCCGCCCGAAAGTGCGGCGGCCTCAGGATCGACCGCGCTCTTGCGCACATCCATCTCCTCGATGATGCGCTGCGAGGCAGAAGCGACCGCAGCGGTCTTCACCACGCCGGCATTGCCGAGGAATGCCTTGCCGTCGGTCTTGTAGCGCGACAGCAGCAGGTTTTCGGAGAGCTTCATGCGCGGCGCGGCGCCATGGCCGAGACGCTCCTCCGGCACGAAGGCCGCTCCCAGCAGGCGCCGGCCGGAAATCGAAAGCTGGCCGGCTTCCTTGCCGCGGATGCGCACGGTCGCAGCATCCTGCTGCCGCACCTCGCCCGACACCGCCTCGAAGAATTCGCCCTGCCCGTTGCCGGCGACGCCGGCAATGCCGATCACTTCGCCGGCGCGCACGTTCAGGCTGATGTCGCGCAGCGGGATAGAGAAGGGCGTCGCCGGCTTGCGGCTGAGCTTCTTGATCTCCAGCAGAACGGGCGCCTTGTCGATGCCCTCGACCGGCGCGCGCGTCACCGCATGCACCTCGTTGCCGACCATCATGCGGGCGAGCGAGGCGGCGGTCTCCTGGCGCGGATCGCAGTGGCCGACGACGCGTCCGTGGCGCAGCACGGTCGCGCGGTCGCACATGCGCTTCACCTCTTCGAGGCGATGCGAAATGTAGAGGATCGACTTGCCCTCGGCGCGCAGCCGCTCCAGCGTCTCGAACAGCTTGTCGGCCTCCTGCGGCGTCAGCACCGAAGTCGGCTCGTCGAGGATGATCAGTTCCGGCGTCTGCAGCAGGCAGCGGATGATCTCGATGCGCTGGCGTTCGCCGACCGAGAGATCGCCCACCAGCGAGTAGGGATCGAGCGGCAGGCCGTAGCTGTAGGACAGCGCCTTGGACTTGGCCGCGATCGTCGCGATCGGCGTCTCGGCGTCGAGCGATAGCGCGATGTTTTCTGCTGCCGTCAGCGCCTCGAACAGCGAAAAGTGCTGGAAAACCATGCCGATGCCGAGCTTGCGGGCAGCACTCGGGCTCGCGATCCGCACCGGTTCGCCCTTCCAGCGGATTTCGCCGGCATAGGGCTCCAGCGAGCCGAACAGCATCTTGACCAGCGTGGATTTGCCCGCGCCGTTCTCGCCGAGAAGGGCGTGAATCTCGCCTTTGGCGATCGTCAGGTCGATGCTGTCGCAAGCCTTGAGCTGACCGAAAATCTTGGTCAGTCCCCGGACTTCGAGCAGATTCCCAGACGCAGAGCTGTGATCGTCGCTCACAGTGCCTCCCTGTCCTTTTGCGGACGTGTTCTGTGTTCCCGGAATGTATCGTAGGCGTGCTTCGCCATTAACGCAAAGCGGGGCAAGCTTTGAAAGACTTCAAAAAATTCGGTGGTAATCAGGGGACCAGGATCGTCGTGCCGGTGGTCTTGCGGCTCTCGAGGTCCGCATGCGCCCGTGCCACGTCGCGCAGGGCGTAACGCTGGTTAATCCTGACGTCGACAATGCCCCTGCCGACCACGTCGAACAGCGCGGCGGCGGACTCTTCCAGTTCCTCGCGCCTGGCGATGTAGACGAAGAGCGTCGGCCTCGTCATGTAGAGCGAACCCTTCTGGGCGAGGATCGCCGTGCTGAAGGGCGGAATCGGCCCCGACGACTGGCCGAAGGTGACGAACATGCCGAACCGCTTCAGGCAGTCGAGCGAGCCCGGGAACGTGTCCTTGCCGACCGAATCGTAGACAACCTCGCACTTGGCGCCGTCGGTAAGCGCCGCGACCTCGGCGACAAAGTCCTTCTCACGGTAATTGATGACGTGGTCATAGCCGCTCTGCCTGGCGAGCTCCGCCTTCTCATCGGAACCGGCGGTGCCGATTGTCGTGGCGCCCAGATGTTTCGCCCACTGCCCGGCGATCAGCCCGACGCCGCCTGCGGCCGCGTGGAAGAGAATCGTGTGGCCCTTCTGAACCTTGAAGGTGCGGCGCAGCAGGTATTCCGCCGTCATGCCTTTCAGCATCATCGCCGCGGCCTGCTCGTCCGACACGTTGTCGGGGATGGTGACGACACGGTCGGCAGGCATCAGCCGCTTCTCGGCATAAGCGCCGAGCGGCGTCGTGTAGGCGACACGGTCGCCCGATTTCAACCAGTCCACGCCCTCGCCGACGGCGATTACCTTTCCCGCGGCCTCGGCGCCGGGAATGACCGGAAGGCCATTGGGGGCCGGATAAAGTCCCGTGCGGTAATAGGTATCGATGAAGTTCAGGCCGATCGCGGTGTGGCGGATGAGGACTTCGCCTTTTCCCGGCCCCGGCAGGTCGACATCCTCCCATTGCAGCACCTCGGGTCCGCCATGGGCGTGGATGCGGAATGCTTTCGTCATGTCAGGGTTTCTTTGCGCCGAGATTGGGAAACAACTGCATGATGCCGCCGATGCAGAACAGATAGATGCCGGTGACGGTGATGCCGATCTTGGTGACAAGACCGGCGTGTTCGCCCAGCACGCCGATCTGGTTGTAGAAATTCGCCAGGGCCGATTGCGCTAGCGCCAGCGCACCGAATGCGCACCACAGAAGCGTCATGGCAAGATTGATGGGGCGCAGCCGCACGACGCGTACGGGGTGCAGGAAATTGACCGGTACGAAGGTCAGGATGCCGGCCACGACAACGACTGCGAACGACACCCATTCGCCGGGCTCGATGACGAAGAGCGTGAACACCACCATGTTCCAGACGACCGGAAACCCCTTGAAGAAGTTCTCCTTCGTCTTCATGCCGGTGTCGGCGTAATAGATCGCGCTCGACACGACGATGATCGCCGCCGACAGGAACGATAGCCCCTCCCCCATGAAGCCGCGCTGGTAGAGCGCGAAGGCCGGGATCAGGACGTAGGTCACGTAGTCGATGATGTTGTCGAGCAGTTCGCCCGACCAGGTGGGCAGGATTTCCTTGACTTCGAGTTTCCGCGCGATCGGCCCGTCGATGCCGTCGACGAAGAGCGCCAGGCCAAGCCACCAGAACATCGCCGTCCAGCGCTGCTCGCTGGCCGCCACCAGCGACAGGAACGCGAGGAACGACCCGGAAGCCGTGAGCAGATGCACGGAAAACGCCCGGGCCTGAGGCCAGGTGACCTCCTTCTTCCGGATCCGAACGGAGAGCGGTTTCTTCTCGCTCATACGACAACCCGCTCCCTGCGCCTTCCTTCAGCGATTAAACATGACGGCCGGAAATCAAACAAGGCATGTCGCTGGGTGAGCAGGCACGGGAAGCTGGATCGAAACGCCACGTTGATCCGTTTTTCAGGCGCCTATATCCAAGGAGGCGACAAACACAGGTGAGCACGTGGCTCCAAACGGCATAAAAGACGCGGAAATCCTCGTCGTCGGCACCGGCCCGGCGGGGCTTTTGTCTGCTCTCGCGCTTGGCCATGCCGGTTTCCGGACCGTGCTGGTCGGGCCTGAGCCACGGCTGGAGGACCGGCGAACCACCACGTTGATGTCGCCAGCGCTTGGCTTGCTCGACCGCACCGGGGTCCTTGCGAGCGTAAAGCCCGGTTCCGCGCCGCTGAAAATCCTTCGCATCGTCGACGCGACGTCCCGGCTGGTGCGCAGCGCGCCGGTCACCTTTCATGCCAGCGAAATCGGGCAGGATTTCTTCGGACTGAACATCCCGAACAGAGAACTCCTCAAGACGTCGATCGAAGCCGTCCGTGCTCACGACGCAATCGATTGGCTGAATACGACTGTCGAACGATGGCAGTTCGACGAGAGCCACGCGGTCGCGACACTCGCGGATGGCACGGCGATTTCTGCCAAGCTCGTCGTCGCTGCGGACGGCCGCGTCTCCCCGGCCCGCGATGCCGCCGGCATCAAGACCTCGTCGCGCGACTATCCGCAATCCGCGCTTGTTCTGAATTTCTCGCACAGCCGCGACCACGGTTTCATCTCAACCGAGTTCCACACCGAAACCGGACCGTTCACGCAGGTACCGATGCCGGGAAAGATGTCGAGTCTCGTCTGGGTCGAGACGCCGGCGCGCGCGGCGGAACTCTCTCGCCTCGACGACAGCGCTCTGTCTGCTCTCGTCGAGGAAAAGATGCAGTCCATGCTCGGCCGCGTGTCGGTCGAGCCCGGCCGGCAGATCTATCCGCTCTCGACGCTGTTGCCGGACCGGTTTGCACTCAACCGCGTCGCTCTTGTCGGCGAGGCCGCGCATGTGTTCCCGCCGATCGGCGCGCAAGGACTCAATCTCGGCATCCGGGACATTGAGGACATCGTCGAAATCGCCGCTCGCCACCGGCAGGATCCGGGTGCGGCCGAAGCGCTGCGCGCCTACGATCTCAAGCGGCGACCAGACGTGATGGCGCGGTCGACCGCTGTCAACCTTCTCAATCGCTCGCTGCTCTCCGACTTCCTGCCGGCCCAGATGGCGCGCGGTGCAAGCCTTGGACTGTTGAGCAGCATTGCGCCACTGCGTGGCTTCTTCATGCGCGAGGGCATGCAGCCCGGCAGCGGCATTGCCCGCATCCTCACCGCATTACGGGAACAGGTCCGGCGGCAATAGGCCTGACTTGATCGCGTAAAGCAGCGCAGTCACGGTTCCGACGGAGAGCAGCGTGGTGAGCAGGATGCTCGCGGAAGCGCGCTGGACATAAACCCCGTATTGCTGGGCGATGACGAAGACATTTGTCGCTGTCGGCAAGGCGGCGAGCAGGACCGCCGAGAACACCCACACTTCCGAAAAATTACCGACCCAGCTCAACGCCACGTAGCAGAGTGCTGGATGCAGAACGAGCTTCAGCAAGGCGATCGCGCTGAGCTCGCGCGGTACGCGGTTCAGCGGGCGAAGCGCCAGCGTGACTCCCATCGCGAAGAGCGCGCAGGGTGCCGCCGCGCGCGACAGATATTCGAGCAGCCGCTCGATCGGCATCGGCGGGCGAAACTCGAAGAATGCCGCCGCCACACCGATCGCCGTCGCGATGATGAAAGGATGCAGTACGATCTTCTTGATCACGCTCAAGGCTAAATCCAGCGGCTTGCTTTTCTCGCTGCCGGACAGCGCCATCATCATCGGTGCGATGGCGAAATGCATGATGTTCTCGAAGCAGAAGATCAGCGCCACCGGCACAGCCGCCTCTTCGCCGAAAGCAAGCAGCGCCAGCCCCGGACCCATGTAGCCGATATTGCCGTAGGCCGAGGCGAGGCCGCGTATCGTCGAGGTGGCGATGTCGCCGCGCGACATCAGCACCGAGGCGACGAACATAATCGCAAAGATCACATAGGTCGAGAACACCGCGCCGAAGATGTAGCCCCACTCGGTCAGGCGCTCGATCGGCGTCTTGGCCAGGAGCTGGAAGAAAAGCGCCGGCAGCGCGACATAGATGACGAAGGTCGTCATCCAGCCAAGCTCTTCCAGCGGCTGCTTTGTGATCCGGGCGACGAGGAAGCCCAGGAAGATCAGGCCGAAGAACGGCAGGACGAGGCCGATGATTTCGGTCATGATCGGTCCGGTTGTGCTCGACCGCGCTATCGCGGCTGCCGCGTCAAGCGTCAAGGGGCGGGATTGAAACAGGCCCTTTAGTGAGCCAAATAAGCCGAAAGGCTTAGGTTATGAGTGAAATCAGAAACGCGAAGTTCAAGATCGGACAGGTGGTGCGGCACAGGCTGTTTCCCTTCCGTGGCGTCATCTTCGACGTCGATCCGGTCTTTGCCAACACGGAAGCGTGGTATCAGGCGATTCCCGCAGAGGTGCGGCCGCGCAAGGATCAGCCCTTCTATCACCTGCTCGCGGAGAACGCGGAGACGGAATACGTCGCCTACGTCTCGGAACAGAACCTGCTCGAGGACGAGTCGGGCGAGCCCGTGCGCCATCCGCAGCTCGGCGAGATGTTCGTGAAGACGCCAGACGGAACGTACGAACCCAAGGCGCAGTCGCGGCACTAAACGATACGCCGGAAACAAAAAAGCGGGGCAAGAGCCCCGCTTTTCACATTCCCATGAGGTCAGCCTCAGTTGGCCGCCTTCGCCTTATCCTGCTCTTCCTTGAGCTTCTTGGCGAAGTCCTCGTTGTTCTTGGCCACATAGTCCTGCAGCGCCTTCTGGCGCGCTTCGACGTCGGACGGCTGCAGCGCTTCGCCGTCATACGCGCCGGTGAAGCCCTGGAGGGTCACCTTGATCGGATTCGGCTGGTTCTGGAAGTTGATAGAGGTCAGCGTCAGTTCGCCGCCCTTCTTGAAGGTCCCAACCATCTGGTCGGTCAGCGCAACCTCGGCGACGCAGCGATCCGGGAAGCAGATCACGTAGTCGATCTTCTGAGCCTTGCCGCCGTCGATCTGCAGACCAACGCCGGGAGGCACGAGACGGCCGCTCGGGACTGACACCTGGAAGACCTTGCGGTTCACCTTGCCCTTGAGCTCGATCAGGCTGACGGCCGTGATCAACTGGCCGGTCTGGGCGGTCATGATGTTCTGCACGTTGCAGATGTCGACATCTTGCTGCTTCGTGCAGGCCTTGAACCATCCCTGCGGGGCGGGAGCCTGCTGCTGGGCCAAAGCCGGCACGGCGCCGGTGGCCAGAAGGCCGGCAACGCTCGCGGCCATCACCGACAGGCGATAGGCGTTGGTGTTCGTCATCGTCTGGAAATCCTCTCAAATCCCGGAGCCGGCATCGCTCGCCAGCGGTTTCCGCTACCTGTTGCCGAATTGAGGCAACAGAATGACTGTGCGCGGCCTGTTACACCGCCAGAAGCCGCGAATCCAGCCCGCGAACCCGGCAAATTGAACGGTTAAGGTTAGCGGCGCGGCCTTTTGGGCGCCGCCTGTGTTAGGGTTCGGGCGAATCGACATTTTGACGGTCGGGAGCGGCTTGGAATGCGCCGATTGATCTTTTCATTGCTCGCAGCGGCGGCTTTGGCGGCCGGCGCCGGCATGGCGCAAGCAGAACCTAAATACGGCATCGCCATGCATGGCGAGCCGGCCTTGCCGGCGGATTTTTCGCATTTCCCCTACGCCAATCCAGACGCGCCGAAAGGCGGCCGCATCGACTATGCCTGGCCCGGCACCTTTGACAGCATCAATCCGTTCATCGTGCAGGGAAGTGCGGCGCGCGGCAGCATCGACCTGGTGTTCGGCGATCTTGTCTTCGATCGGCTGATGATGCGCTCGAACGACGAGCCCTTCACGCTTTATCCGCTGCTTGCCAAGACGGTCGAAACCGACGAGGCGCGCAGCTTCGTCGAATTCACGCTCGACGAGCGGGCGAAGTTTTCCGACGGCGAGCCGGTCAAGCCCGAGGACGTGATCTTCACGATCGAACTGCTGCGCGACAAGGGTCTTCCGCGTTACGGCGTCAGCGCCAAGAAGATCGAGACGATGGAGAAGGTGGGCGAGCGCGGCGTCCGTATCACCTTCAAGCAACCCGACCGCGAATTGCCGCTGATCCTCGGCCTGATGGCGATCCTGCCCAAACATGCGATCGATCCGGAGACCTTCAACAAGTCGACGCTGGAGCCGATGATCGGCAGCGGTCCATATCGCCTCGATACGGTCAAGGCCGGCGAGCAGGTCGTCTTCAAGCGTAATCACGACTATTGGGCGAAGGACATTCCGTCGAAGCGCGGCTTCGACAATTACGACGAGATCCGCCTCTCCTATTATCGCGACGACAACGCGCTCTTCGAAGGCGTCAAGAAAGGCCTCGTCGACATCTTCATCGAAGACAGCAGCGGCCGCTGGACGTCGGGTTACAACTTCCCTGCCGTCACCGAAGGCAAACTCATCAAGGAGATTTTTCCGACCAAAACGCCTTCCGGCATGTTCGGCATTGTCATGAACAGTCGCCGGCCGGTGTTCGCCGACCGCGCGGTGCGCGATGCGCTGACCAGCCTGTTCGATTTCGAATGGGCGAACCGGACGCTGCTCTCCTCCGCCTACACGCGCATCAAGAGTTTCTACGACAATTCGGAACTCTCCTCATACGGCCGTCCGGCGAGTGAGGCGGAAAAGGCGCTGCTTGCCTCCTTCCCCGACGCCGTCACGCCGGAGATCCTCGCCAATGGCTGGCAGCCGCCCGTCTCGGACGGCACCGGCCGCGACCGGACCTTCCTGCGCGCCGGCTTCGACAAGCTGAAGGCCGCCGGCTTCGAGCTGAAGGATGGCAAAATGACCGGCCCGGATGGCAAGCCGCTGCGCTTCGAGCTGATGCTGAAGGCGAAGGAGAGCGAGCAGCTCGCGCTCGCCTGGCAGCAGACGCTGGCGCGCATCGGCATCGACATGACGATCCGCTCCGTCGACGCCGCGCAGTTCCTCGAGCGGCAGGTGAATTACGATTTCGACGCGATGGTCTTCAACTACACCTCGTCGCTGTCACCCGGCGTCGAGCAGGTGGCGCGCTGGGGATCGGCCTCGCGCGATGCGCCCGGCACCTTCAACTATGCCGGCGTCGCCAGTCCCGCCGTCGACGCGATGATCGAAAAGATGCTCAACGCGAAGACGCGGGAGGAATTCGTCGATGTGGTCCGCGCCTATGACCGCGTGCTTCTGTCCGGCGCCTATACCGTGCCGCTCTATTTCCGGCCGGAGCAGTGGCTGGCGCGCTGGTCGCATATCAAAAGACCGGAAACGACACCTATATACGGCTATCAGCTACCCACCTGGTGGCGCGAGGACAACTGACCGGAGAGGTTGCCGATGGCCGAACAAAAACTCAATATCGATGTCGTATCCGACGTGGTGTGCCCGTGGTGCTTCATCGGCAAACGCCGGCTCGAAAAGGCGATCGCCGCCCTGCCCGAAATTCAGGTCGACATAAGCTGGCGGCCCTATCAGCTCGATCCGACCATTCCCGCAGGCGGCAAGGACCGGCGCGAATACATGCTGGCGAAGTTCGGCACTGAGGAGCGCATCCGCCAAATGCATGCCAACATCATGCCGCTCGGCGCCGCCGAAGGCATTGCCTTCGATTTCGACGCCATCAAGGTCGCGGCCAACACGCTCGACGCGCACCGCGTCATCCGCTGGGCCGGCACTGCCGGCATCGACATCCAGGGCCGCCTCGTCGAGCGCCTGTTCAAGATGTACTTCGAGGAAGGTCGCAATGTCGGCGACCACGCCGAGCTGGTCCAGGCCGCGCGCGAGGCAGGCATGGACGCGTCCGTCGTCGAGGCGCTGCTGCCGACGGATTCCGACGCCGACGCCGTCACCAGTGAGATCGCAACCGCGTCACGCATGGGCATTCGCGGCGTGCCCTGCTTCCTGCTCGAAGGCAAATACGCGGTGATGGGCGCGCAGGATGCCGAGACGCTCGCCGACGCGATCCGCCAGGTCGCTGCTGCGAAGGCAAGGGGCGAACTCAGCCAGCCGGCCGCCTAAGCTGCCGCTTTCTCGGCCTTCTCCGCCATGCGCGCCAGCTGCGTCATGACGACCGCCGCGCCGGCCAGTCGCTTCTCCGGCGTCGGCCAGTCGCGCACGAACACGACGCTCTGGTCGGGCCTGATCTTCGCCATCGAACCCTGCTCGCCGATATATTTCACCAGGCCGGTCGGGTCGGCGAATTCGCGCTTGCGGAAATGCAGGACCACGCCCTTCGGTCCGGCGTCGAGCTTCTCGACATTAGCCGCACGGCACAGAGCCTTGATGTAGACGACCTTGAGCAGGTGCTCGACCTCTTCCGGCAGCGACCCGAAGCGGTCGATCAGCTCCGCGCCGAACGCGTCGATCTCTTCGATCGACTCCAGGTCGCCAAGCCTTCGATAGAGCGCCAGACGCAGTTGCAGATCCGGCACGTAACCCTCGGGGATCATCACCGCCGTACCGACCGTGATCTGCGGTGACCAGCCGCCGTCGGACACCGCGTCGGAACCCCGCTGCTCGGCCACCGCCTCTTCCAGCATCTGCTGGTAAAGCTCGAAGCCGACCTCCTTGATGTGGCCGGACTGTTCTTCGCCGAGCAGATTGCCGGCGCCGCGAATGTCGAGATCGTGGCTGGCGAGCTGGAAACCCGCGCCGAGCGTATCCAGCGACTGCAGGACCTTCAGCCGGCGATCCGCCGTGTCGGTCAGCTTACGGTTTGCCGGCAGCGTGAACAGCGCATAGGCACGCACCTTCGAGCGGCCGACGCGGCCGCGCAGCTGATAAAGCTGCGCCAGGCCGAACATGTCGGCGCGGTGCACGATCAGCGTGTTCGCGGTCGGAATGTCGAGGCCGGATTCGACGATCGTCGTCGACAGCAACACGTCGTACTGACCGTCGTAGAAGGCGTTCATGATGTCGTCGAGTTCGCCGGGCGGCATCTGGCCGTGCGCTACGCCGACCTTCAGTTCCGGCACGTCGCGCTTCAGGAAATCGTGCATCTCGGCAAGATCGGAAATGCGCGGCACCACATAAAAACTCTGGCCGCCGCGATAGCGTTCGCGCAGCAGCGTCTCACGCACCACCAATGGATCGAACGGCGAGATGAAGGTGCGTACCGCCATGCGATCGACCGGCGGCGTGGCGATCAGCGACAGTTCGCGCACGCCGGTCAGCGCCAGTTGCAGCGTACGCGGGATCGGCGTCGCCGATAGCGTCAGCACATGCACGTCCGTCTTCAATTCCTTCAGCCGCTCCTTGTGCTTCACGCCAAAGTGCTGCTCCTCGTCGATGATCAGCAGGCCGAGATTCTTGAAGCTGATCGTGCTGCCGAGCAGCGCATGCGTGCCAACGACAATGTCCACCGTGCCTTCGGCGATGCCCTTCTTCGTCTCCGCCAATTCCTTCGCGCCGACCAGCCGCGACGCCTGGCGCACGGTCACCGGCAGGCCGGCAAAGCGCTGTGAGAATGTCTTGAAATGCTGGCGGGCAAGCAGCGTCGTCGGCACGACGACCGCCACCTGGAACCCTTCCATCGCCGCAAGGAAGGTCGCGCGCAGCGCCACCTCCGTTTTCCCGAATCCGACATCGCCGCAGATCAGCCGGTCCATCGGCTTGCCGGCGCCGAGATCGTCGGTGACGGCATCGATCGCGTTCTGCTGGTCGTCCGTCTCCTCATACGGGAAGCGCGCCGCGAACTCGCCATAGAGCCCGTCCGGCGGCCGGAAGGCGGGGGCGGCGCGCATCTGGCGTTCGGCGGCGAGCTTGATGAGCTGGCCCGCCATTTCGAGCAGCCGCCGCTTGAGTTTTGCCTTGCGCGATTGCCAGGCGCCGCCGCCGAGCTTGTCGAGCACGGCTTCCGCCGAGTCCGAACCGTAGCGCGACAGCAGCTCGATGTTCTCGACCGGCAGGAACAGCCGGCCGTCGCCGGCGTAATGGATCTCCAGGCAGTCATGCGGCGCGCCGGCCGCCTCGATCGTCTTCAACCCAATGAAGCGCCCGATGCCATGATCGCTGTGCACGACGATGTCGCCGGCTGCGAGCGCCGCCACTTCCGCGATGAAGTCGGAGGCCTTGCGCTTGCGCTTCGAGCGACGAACGAGCCGGTCACCGAGAATGTCCTGCTCGGCGAGGATCGCGAATTTGTCGGTCTCGAAACCCGCTTCGAGCGGCAGGATGGCGAGACCCGCGGTGCCTGGCTTCAGCGCGTCGAGGTCGGCGAGCGTCGATATCCGTTCGAGATTGCCAAGGCCATGCTCGGCGAGAATTTGCGACAGGCGATCGAGCGACCCTTCGGTCCAGCCTGCAACCGCGATCTTTTTCTTTGTGCGCAGTTCGGCGATGTGACGTGTCGCGACCTCGAACACATTGGCCGACTGATCCGCCCTCTCCTGCTCGAAGCTGCGGCCAGGCTTGGCGCCCGCGTGCAGCAGCTTGCAGCCGCCGGCATCTGGCGAGTCGAACGGCGTGAATTCCACCGCCAGCCGCTCATCGAGACGTTTCTCGAGCTCCTCGCGCGAAGCGTAAAGCAGGTCGGGCGGCGTCGGCTTGTAGGGCACCGCATCCTTGAGGCCGGTATCGCCCTGTTTCCGGCGCGCCTCATAGTGATCGAGGATCAGTTCGTGCCGCTCGCTCATCGCCTCGCGGGCGAGGTGGTCGAACACGAGCGGCGCATCGGGCAGGTAATCGAGGATCGTATCCAGCCGCTCGTAGAAGAACGGCAGCCAGTGTTCCATGCCGGCAAAGCGCCGGCCTTCTGAGATCGAGGCATAGAGCGCGTCGTCGCGCGACGGGGCGCCGAACGTCTCGATGTAGTTGCGGCGGAAGCGGCTGATCGTTTCCGCCGTTAGCGCCACCTCGCTCATCGATTGCAGCGTAAAGCTGTTGCGCTGGCCGATCGTGCGCTGCGTCGCCACATCGAAGGCGCGGATCGATTCCAGCGTGTCGCCGAAAAAGTCGAGGCGCAGCGCTTCCGTGGCGCCTGGCGCGTAGAGGTCGAGGATACCGCCGCGCACGGCGAACTCGCCGACGTCGCGCACCGTCGGCACACGCTCGAAACCCGCGGTCTCGAGCTGGCCGGTCAACACCTTCATGTCGATCTGGTTGCCGGGCTTCGCCGTCAGCGATTGCGCTTCGATCACGGCTGCCGGCGGCACGCGCTGCAGCAGCGCATTCGCCGTCGTGAGGATCACGGCGCGATGCGGCTTGCGCGCAAGTGCGGCCATGCCGGCAAGCCCGTCCAGCCGGCGCGCGGCAGCGTCCGAGCCGGGCGACACGCGGTCGTAAGGCAGACAGTCCCAAGCTGGCAGGTCGAGCACCGGTACATCCGGCGCGGCAAACGCCAGCGCGTCGGCGATCGCCGGTACGCGCTGCCCGTCGCGCGCCACAAAGATCACCGGACCGTTCGACGCGGCTTCCGCCACATAGGCGGCGAGCGCGAAGGCCTCGTAACCCTCAGGCGCGCCGTCGATGAGGGAGAGGCCTTTGCGGCTCGTATCCAGTCCAATACGGTCGAGAAGTTTCATCTTGGTCGAGATGTTCAGATTTCAGTGCGGCGGCTTTTGATCCGCCCGAAAATGGAGAGCGACGCGACCTCGTCAGGCGGCAGACGTTCGCCTGTCAGCCACGGCAGGAGGTCGGTGTCCGGAATGTCGAGAAGTTCCTCATATTGGTCGATTTCGGCGTCGGTCAAGGTTTCGATCTCGGCGTCCGCGAAGCCCCCGAGGATCAGGTCCATTTCGCGCATGCCGCGCCGCCAGGAGCGTACCAGCAGCTTGCGCCGCCGCGCATCCAGTCCATCGCTCGATCGCGCCGTTCCGGTCATCGTTTTTTCCTGAATGAGGGCCGCATATAGCGTGCAAGCTCGGGCATGTCAGCCGGGGTTGCCGTTTATCTCCCCCTTTGGGGGGGAAGCCGCCAGCCCCCTCCTGTCAGTATCTGTCAGCAGTCTTTCCACGATTCTGTCCACGGGGTGTCGCACCTCGCCGATACTGCGCGCATCGACCTCATCGGAACCCTGGATCATGAGAAGGCACGGCGAAGAAGACAGGCAGGCATTGGCGCATATCGTCGCGCTTTTGCTCTCGCTCGCCGCGCTGGCCCTCGCGGCCGGCACGCTGCCGGCGTCGCGCCGCCTCGTCCTGCTGGCGGTCCTGCGCCACGCCGCCGATGTCGGTTGCGCCTTCGCGGGCACAATCCACGCGCCGGTCGATTGCCGCTCTTGGCCCGCGCCTGGCGAGGACGAAGCGGTGCAGTTGTCAGGCGTTTTGCGCGCGCTTGCGTGCGCTTTGGCCGTCCCGGCGCGTCACGCCGTGCGCGCCGCAAATTGGCTGGTTTACGGCGCCTTTCCGTTGTCGCGGAAAGCCGCGGCGATTTCCGACGCCGTCACGCTACGTTCCCGCGCTCCAGACACTTCCTGAGGTGCAGCCGACACCCAGAGCAGTCTCGATCGAAAATAGCCAGGCCGGCGAAAAACCGGAGCGTGGCAACGGAGAAGTGTGGCTGTTTGAACCCGCCGTCTTGCACCCCGACCGTCACAGGCTAATTTGACCCGATGCGCCCGTCCCTCCTCGATCCGCTGTTTGCGCCCGTCACCTCGCTGGAAGGCGTCGGTGAGAAGATCGCCGAGCTGATCGGCCGGGTCGTGCCGTCGGACGTTTCGGCGCGCGAGCCGCGCCTCAGCGACCTGCTCTTCACCCTGCCCTATTCGGTGATCGACCGCCGCAACCGGCCCGGCATCGCCGGCTCGGCGGAAGGCGCCATCGTTACGCTGGAGCTCCGTGTCGACCGCCACCAGCCGCCGCCGCGCGGCAAGAAGTCGATCCCCTACCGCGTCTTTGCGCATGACGACACCGGCGAGATCGCGCTGACCTTCTTTCATGCCAAAGGACCGTGGCTGGAGAAGCAGATGCCGGTCAGCGAGCACATCGTCGTCTCCGGCCGCATGGAGTGGTTCAACGGTCGCCCGAGCATGGTGCATCCCGACCACATCGCGCTCGCGGAAGCCGCCGACAGCTTGCAGCTTGTCGAGCCAGTCTATCCCCTGACGGCCGGGCTCTCCGGCAAGGTCTTGCGCAAGGCGATCCAGCAGTCGCTGCAGCGCCTTCCCGACCTGCCGGAATGGCTTGAGAGCGACATTCTCAAGCGCCGGACATTCCCGTCCTTCGCGGAAGCGCTCCGCCGGCTGCACGATCCCGAAACGCCGCTCGACGTCTCGCCCGAAATCGTGTCATGGCGGCGTCTGGCTTACGACGAGTTCCTCGCCGGACAATTGTCGCTCGCATTGGTGCGTTCGCGCATCCGCCGTCTGTCGGGCCGGCCGCTTACCGGCGATGGTTCGATCTGCAAAAAAATCCGCGCCGCCCTGCCCTATTCGCTGACGAAGTCACAGGAGCAGGCGCTGCTCGAGATCAACGCCGACCTTGCCGAACCCGAACGCATGTTGCGGCTGCTGCAAGGCGATGTCGGCTCCGGCAAGACAGTGGTCGGCCTGCTCGCCATGGCGCGCGCCGTCGAAGCGGGCGGCCAGGCAGCACTGATGGCGCCGACCGAAATCCTCGCCCGGCAGCATGTCGCCACCCTCGGACCGATCGCCGAAAAAGCCGGGCTGAGGCTCGCCATCCTCACCGGCCGCGAGAAAGGACGCGAGCGCGCCGAAATCCTCGAAGGTCTGGCCAGCGGCGCAATCGACATCGTCATTGGCACGCATGCGCTGTTTCAGGAAGGCGTCGCGTTCAAAGACCTCGTGCTCGCCATCATCGACGAGCAGCACAGGTTCGGTGTCCATCAACGGCTTGCGCTGACCGCTAAAGGGAATGCTCCCGACATGCTGGTGATGACGGCGACGCCGATCCCGCGCACGCTCGTGCTCACCGCATTCGGCGACATGGACGTGTCACGTCTTACGGAGAAGCCTGCCGGCCGCAAGCCAATCCAGACGGTCACCCTGCCGCTCGATCGTCTTAGCGATCTTGTCCAGCGCGTTCGCTCCGCGATCGATGATGGCCAGAAAATCTACTGGATCTGCCCGCTGGTCGAGGAGTCTGAAGAGATCAAGCTGATGTCGGCCGAGGACCGTTACGCCGCTCTCGTGCCGATCTTCGGCAAACAGGTCGGGCTGGTGCACGGCCGTATGAAGGGTGCGGACAAGGACGATGCGATGCGCGCCTTCAAATCGGGCGAAACGCGCATCCTCGTCGCCACCACGGTGATCGAGGTCGGCGTCGATGTGCCGGACGCGACCATCATGGTGATCGAGCACGCCGAGCGTTTCGGCCTCGCCCAGCTCCACCAGTTGCGTGGACGTGTCGGCCGCGGCGAAAAGCCGTCGACCTGTGTGCTCCTCTACAAATCGCCGCTCGGCGAAGTCGCCAAGGCGCGTCTGTCGATCATGCGCGAGACGGAAGACGGCTTTCGCATCGCCGAGGAAGATCTGAAATTGCGCGGCGAAGGCGAGTTGCTCGGCACGAAGCAGTCGGGCGCGCCGGGTTTTCTTGTCGCACGCATCGAGCACCATGCCGACATGCTGGAAACGGCGCGCGACGATGCGCGTCTCATCCTCTCGCGCGATCCTGATCTGCTGTCCGAGCGCGGCGAGGCGCTCAGGCTCCTGCTCTATCTCTTCGGCCGCGACGACGCCGTGCGGCTCTTGCGCGCAGGCTGAGCCTTGGGGAGCGGATCGTTGACTGGCTCTTTTGGCATTTTTGCCAGCGCATCCTCGGCGAGCGCCCGCGTCTTGGCCTCGTATTCCGGCCCGACGAGACCTGCGGAGATCAGGAGCTTCGCCGCGTCCTCCACCGACATGTCGAGGGGGATCACATCCTTCTCCGGCACATAGAGCAGGTAGCCCGTCGTGACGTTCGGCGTGATCGGCCGGAAGACGGCGATGGTCTTGCCCTCGCGCGGCTCGAGCGCGTCGTGGATCTCGCTCTCCTGATGCGCGGCGATGAAGACGATCGACCATGCGCCCTTGCGCGGGTATTCGAACAACCCGACGCGCTTGAACAGATCGTTGCGGTTGGCGACGACCGTCTCGAAAATCTGCTTCAGCGCGCTGTAGACGTTGCGGACGAACGGCGTGCGGTTGAGGATCCTTTCGCCAAACCCGACGATCGAACGCCCGATGATATTGGCCGTCATGAAGCCGACCAGCGTGATCACCAGCAGCGCCACGATCAGGCCGAAGCCTGGAACCGCGAACGGCAGGTAGTTGTCGGGATTGTAGGCGGCCGGGATGTAGGGCTTCACCCAAGAATCCGCCCAGTCGATCAAGGTCATCGTGATGTAGGCGGTGATGGCGATCGGCGCGCAGACCACCACACCCGTCAGGAAATAGTTCCTGAGACGGGTCATGCCGGAAAACTGGCGGGCGGGGTCTGACATTGGCGGATCAAGGCAACCGGACACTCACGATAGCGCCCACCATAATGCACTATCATGACGGCTCAAGCCGTCCGATACGATCCCTTGGTCGCAGGCGGTCCGGGCTATTCGACCGTCACCGATTTGGCCAGATTGCGCGGCTGGTCGACGTCGGTGCCCATGAACACCGCCGTGAAATAGGCCAGCATCTGCACCGGCAGAGCGTAAATCAGCGGCGCAATGATCTCCGGCACATCGGGAAGCACGATGGTCTCCATCGTATTGACCGTCGAGTGCTCGGCGCCCTTCTGGTCGGTGATCAGGATGATCTTGCCGCCGCGCGCGGCGACCTCCTGCATGTTCGAGACGGTCTTCTCGAAAATGCGGTCGTACGGGGCAATGACGATCACCGGCATGTTCTCGTCGATCAGCGCGATCGGGCCGTGCTTCAGCTCACCGGCTGCATAGCCTTCGGCGTGGATGTAGGAGATTTCCTTGAGCTTCAGCGCACCTTCCATCGCCAGCGGATAGTTCGTGTCGCGGCCGAGATAGAGCACGTGGTGCACCTTCGACAGTTCGCGCGCGACGCGTTCGATCTGCTTGTCGAGCTTCAGCACCTGGTTGGCGAAGCGCGGCGCTTCAGAAAGCTCGTGCACCAGCCGCTTTTCGTTCTCCTTGGTGATCTTGCCGCGGGCGAGAGCGGCCTTCACCGCGAGCGACGCCAGGACCGAAAGCTGGCAGGTGAACGCCTTGGTCGACGCGACGCCAATCTCCGGACCGGCGAGCGTCGGGAAGATGCCGTCGGATTCGCGCGCGATCGTCGACTCGCGGACGTTGACGATTGCCGCGATCGGCACGCCTGCCTTGCGGCAGTAGCGCAGCGAGGCCAGCGTGTCGGCCGTTTCGCCCGACTGAGAAACGAACATCGCCGCGCTGTCCTTCGACAGCGGCATCTCGCGGTAGCGGAATTCCGAAGCGATATCGATGTCGACCGGCAGCCGCGCGTAGCGCTCGAACCAGTACTTGCCGATCAAGCCTGCGAGGTATGCGGTGCCGCAGGCGGAAATCGCCAGCCGATCGATCTTGGCGAAGTCGAACGGCATATCGAAAGTCTTCGCCGTGCCGCTGACGAAATCGAGGTAGTGCGCCAGCGTGTGCGAGATCACCTCCGGCTGCTCATGGATTTCCTTCTCCATGAAGTGCCGGTGGTTGCCTTTGTCGACCAGGAAACTGGTGCCGATCGACTGTTGGCGCTTGCGCTCGACCGGTTCGCCGGTCATGTCGAAGATCTGGATGAGGTTCCGGCGCACCACAGCCCAATCGCCGTCTTCGAGATAGGTGATCGAGTTGGTGAAAGGCGCCAGCGCGATCGCATCGGAGCCAAGGAACATTTCACCATCGCCGTGGCCGACCGCGAGCGGCGGTCCGTTGCGAGCACCGATGATCAGATCTTCGTCGCCGCGAAACATGATGGCCAATGCAAATGCGCCCTCGAGGCGCTTCAGCGCGCGATAGGCCGCGTCGACTGGTCGAGCGCCGCGCGCCAATTCACGCGACACAAGATGCGCGACGACTTCCGTGTCGGTCTGCGACGTGAATTCAAAACCGTCGCGGATCAGTTCATCCCGCAGGGTCGCGAAATTCTCGATGATGCCGTTATGGACGATCGCAACGCCGTTGGAGAAATGCGGATGTGCGTTCGTCTCGTTCGGCACGCCGTGGGTCGCCCAGCGCGTGTGGCCGATGCCGATCGTGCCGTCCAGCGGTTCAGACTTAAGACGGCGCTCGAGGTTGATCAGCTTGCCTTCGGCGCGACGGCGTTCGAGGTTTCCGTGCTCGATCGTGGCGACGCCGGCGGAGTCGTACCCCCGATATTCGAGGCGCTTCAGCGCGTCGACAATAAGCGGCGCGACCGGCGTGGAGCCGACGATACCCACAATCCCGCACATCAGGCAGTCACCTTTTGTCTGAAACCCCAATGGAATCGGCTTCTAGGGCCGTTCAGGCCTGTACAAAAGTCAAAAATCGTTTCGCTTCATATCGCGCACGGCCGATCATCCGGCTGTTTATATTCACATAGGCTGATTGAGAAGCGGTTACTGGAATCATTCACTTTTCTTGGCTTGGTCGGCCAGGCGCTCACGCAATTGCCTGGCCCGGTCCGGCAACGTCTTCTGGCGGGCGCGGCCAAAGGCAAGTGCGTCCGCCGGAACGTCCTCGACGATGACGCTGCCGGAAGCGACGTAGCCCCCATCGCCGATCTTCACCGGTGCGACGAGTGCGGAGTTCGACCCGATGAAGGCGCGCGCGCCGATTTCGGTGACGAACTTGTTGAAGCCGTCATAGTTGCAGGTGATCGTGCCGGCGCCGATATTGGCTTCCGCGCCAATGACGGCGTCGCCGATATAGGTCAGATGATTGACCTTGGCGCCCTTACCGATCTTGGCCTTCTTCACCTCGCAGAAATTGCCGACCTTCGCCTTCTCGGAAAGGTCAGCACCCGGACGCAGCCGTGCGAACGGACCCACCTCGCAGTTCGGACCGACCGTGGCGCCTTCGAGATGCGAGAAAGCGCGAATCCTGGCGTTACTGGCGACGGAGACTCCAGGTGCAAAATAGACATTCGGCTCGATGACTGTTTCGGCGCTGATCGTCGTGTCGTGGGCGAGCGTCACGCTGTCCGGGTCGATCATCGTGACGCCGGAAAGCATCAGCTCGCGCCGCTTGCGCTTCTGCCAGATGGCTTCAGCTTCGGCCAGTTCGACTCGCGTGTTGATGCCGAGCAGGCTTTCGAAGGGCGCTTCGGTCGCAACAGCCTTCAGGCCTTCAGCCCGCGCGATCTCGACAATGTCGGTGAGGTAGAACTCGCCCTTGGCGTTGTTGTTGCCGACGGCATCGAGCAGCGCGAGCGCATGCTTGCCCGAAATGGCCATCAGGCCGCCGTTGCAGAAATTGATGCGACGCTCGACCTCCGAGCAATCGCGCTCTTCGCGAATGGCGATCAACTCGCCTTTGTCTTCGATCAGGCGGCCGTAACCGATCGGGTTGTCGGTGCGAAAGCCCATGACGACAACCGCGGCCCCTTCGGTGAGCTTTTGCCGGGCAATGCCGAGATCGCTGGGATCGACAAGCGGCGTATCGGCAAAAAGCACAAGCACATCGTCGTAACCGCGCGCGATCGCTGTGCGGGCAGCGAGGACCGCATGAGCCGTCCCCAGGCGCTCCGTCTGCTCGAACGTTTCTGCCTTGGCCGCGAACGGCGTGACGGTTTTGGTTACCTCCGCCGCGCCGCGCCCCACGACAACCGCCATGTCGCCCGAGCCTGCCGCCACCGCCGCGCGCGCCACATGCGCGACCATGGGCAGGCCCGCGATCTTGTGAAGTACTTTCGGCGTGGTGCTCTTCATGCGCGTCCCCTCGCCCGCGGCAAGGATGATCGACAGGCAGCTGCGTTCAGTCATGGTGATTCCCGGTCGTGGAATAGGTTGCGGCGTGTCTATCACCGCGCCAGCGGTGTTGAAACTATGGCGGAGCCGCTGGCTCTTAATCAGCTGGTTTGCGGATCACCCAAGCTGCTGCAGGGCGGGGAAGGTTTCGAGGATCCAGTAAGCGGCCGTCTGGACACCGCCGGTCAGGAACAGCACGCCGGCCACGACCAACAGCCCGCCGATGACCTTCTCCACGCGGCCAAGGTGCACGCGAAAGCGGCCCATAAAGCGCATGAACGCGCCGGAAAACAGGGCTGCGACCAAGAAAGGGATACCGAGGCCGAGCGAGTAGACAAGCAGCAGCAACGCGCCCTCCCCGACCGTTTCGCGCCCGCCGGCCAGCGTCAGGATCGGGCCGAGAACCGGCCCGATGCATGGCGTCCAGCCGAAGGCAAAGGCCAATCCCATAAGATAGGCGGCGGCTATACTTGCCGGTTTGCCGCTGGTTTGAAACCGGGCTTCTCGCGACAGGAGCGGGATGCGGATCACGCCCAGGAAGTTGAGCCCCATCACGATGATCACCAGTCCGGCCACAATCGCCAGTTGCTCCTGCCAGGCGCGCAGGAACTGGCCGACCGTCGACGCTCCTGCCCCGAGCGCAACAAAGACGGTGGTGAAACCCAGCACGAAGGCCATCGAGGCCGAGAGCAGCGCAAGCCTAGTGGCGACGCTGCCTTTTTCCCGCTGATCGGCGCGAAAATCATCGACCGAGACGCCAGCCATGTAGCAGAGATAGGGCGGCACCAGCGGCAGCACGCATGGCGATAGGAACGACAAGGCTCCCGCACCGAGAGCGCTCAGATAGCCGACATCGATCGCCATACGCTTGAGAAAAATCTCCGGCTGTGCTGCGCGATATAGACGTGCTTGAGCACGGTCGCCATTCACGAGTGCGTGGCGCTTCGTCGCTGCCGGATCGTTCACGAGGTGGTGAGCGCACTGGGACTCGAACCCAGGACCTACTGATTAAAAGAGCCTTTCGTTTCAACAACATAGACCAGATGGACAGCAATAGACGCCGGGAGTTTCACAGAAATGTGGGCTTCCGGCGTTTATCGCGTCTTATGCTGTTCAATGCAGTTAAGCGCGTGGTAAACCCCAGAAAAACCCCGAGCCATTTTGGGGGCATTTTCATCAGTAGGTTTGCCCTTGCCGCGAAGTCGCATCAACCTCACCGACGCTTTCATTCGCAGTTTCCCGGCACCTGAGGCCCGCACCGACGTCTGGGACGACAAGGTTCGCGGACTCGTTCTGCGCGTCACGCCAGCAGGCGTCAAGACATGGACGGTGGTCTACAGCCGACAGAGCGACGGAGCGCGTCAGCGGGCGACGCTGGGCCGCTATCCGGGCATTTCGTTGGAGCAGGCTCGGAAGCTTGCCCTCAAGGCAATGAGCGCAGTCGCAGAGGGCGACGATCCGGCCGACAAGAGGCGCACCGGGCGCGCGGCGCTAACGGTCAAGCAGCTCGGCGCCGTCTACATCGACAAATACGCGAAGCGGCATAAGCGCACCTGGGAGGAAGACGAGCGCATCCTGAACAAGGATGTCTATCCGAAGATCGGGCGCATGAAGGGAACATCGGTCAAGCGCCGCGATATCCTCGACATCATCGAAGAAAAAGCTGAGGCGGGCAAAACGGCAGCCGCGGTAAACGTGCTCGCCGTCGTTCGGAAGTTCTTCAATTGGCTCGTCGCTAACGACTACATCCAGACGTCACCCGTCGCCGGTGTGAAGCCTCCCGCGAAGCCAACCCGACGCGACCGCGTCCTATCCGAGCGAGAGATCGAACAGGTCTGGGTGGCGATCTACAACGCCGGCATTTCCGATGACGTGAAGGAGATCCTTCGCCTGCTGCTGTTGCTCGGGCAGCGCAGCGGTGAAGTGTGCGGGATGACGGTCGCCGAGGTCGAGTTATCCACAGAAATGTGGACCATACCGAAGAGCCGCACGAAGAACGGCCTAGAGCATACCGTGCCGCTGCCACCGATGGCGCTCAAGATCGTCGAG
>DATJTE010000213.1:0-26243 GCA_035503715.1 Rhizobiaceae bacterium
GCTCGCCAGGCGCCAGTTCCAGCTCGGCGAAAAGAGTGCGTCGCTGACCGACGCGGAGGCGCGCATCGTCGAATATCTCAACGACAACCGCGGCAAGAACTGCAGCAAATCCGCGATCTTCAAGAACGCGTTCTTCCGCGACTATTCGCCGGGCGACAAGACGCTTGACGTCTACATAAGCCGGCTGCGGCGCAAGCTCAGCGAATTCGACGCGCAAAGTGCAAGCTGCCTGCAGACGGCGCGAGGCTCGGGTTACAAGCTCAGCGAGTTCTGAACAAAACTCGGTGGCCAGCCCGCGTCCGTCAAACTGATAAGAGGCGAAGCGCATCGGAGCCGCCTAATGTCCCCGGGCGGGGACGGTCTCCGGCGTTCTGCCGTTAAAGTCGGTTGCGAACACCCGGAACTTCTCAAGCTTCATCGGCCGCCCGACGAGATAACCTTGAACCTCGTCGCAGCCGGCGTCGCGGACGCACTCCAGATCGTCAACGACCTCCACGCCTTCCGCGACGACGCGCGCGCCAAGATCGTGCGCCATGCTGATGATCGACTTGATGACGACGTCACGACTGCGTGCCTTGGAGCAGCCGTTGACGATCGACCGATCGATCTTGATTTCCGAGAAAGGAAGCCGCGCCAGGCGCGCGAAATTCGACTGACCAGTGCCAAAGTCGTCGATGGAAATGCGGGCTCCGTCGAGATTAAGCTTGTAGAGCGCCTTCAGTTGCTCGTCCGTGATCTTCGCTGTCGCCTCTTCGGTGATTTCAAACATCAGGTTGCGGAACAGATACGGCGCGCGCGTGCTGATTTCGCGGAGGTTCTCCCGGACCTGAACGAGATTGGTGACATCCACATTGACGCTGATCGGAAAATCATTTCCGCGCCGCGGATCGAATTCGAAGTGACGCCGGATGTAGGCGATGTTCTGCATGAGCAGAACCTGGCTTTGATCGACGTTCATGTGGCCGACGAACCGCTGCGGCGGGACGATGCCGAAATCGGGATGGCTCATGCGGCTCAACAGTTCCGCCGACCGGATCTTTCCCGAGGCCAGGTCGAGTTTCGGCTGCAGCACCGGGTAGATCCATCCGCGCTGGATGGAGTCGGCGACATCGACGCGTTCAAACACCTCGTCGAGGGCCGTCGTCTTGTGCTGAAGCCGCTCCAGAACCTGCTTGCCCGTGAAGGGCTTGGAGAGGCACTCCGTGATAGAGAGATCGATTTCCTCGGCAAACCGCTTGGCGCTCGCCAGCGCATCGGGATCGCCGCTGACTAGATAGATCGGTACGGATGGCCCTTCGCGGCGCAGGTACTCGAGTACATCGGTCGCGTCTTCGCGGCCGAGCCTGATGTCGAGTAGGATCGCCGTTGCATTGGTTCGCTGGAAGGAGGACGCAAAATCGGCAAAGCTTGCATGAAGCTCGGCATGATAGCCGGCCTGGTCGAGTACCGACGCCACGAAATGCAGGCCTTCGGCGAGATCGTCGACGATGTGGACAGTACCGAGGCCGCCTTTTTGCGTGTTCTGAAAATAGGCCTTGCTACCAAACGGTATGAACCCTTGCATTATGACGCTCCCTTTTCACGAAGTAGAGCGCCGGCGCTGCTAACGCGTTCTATACAGTTAGTAAAAAAGGGTAAAATCGGACAGAGATATACTAGTTCATCTGTCCAGTACTTCACGCACCTTGGCAGCCAGATCAAGCCGCCTGAAAGGTTTGCTTATCAAGCTGACGCCTTCTGCCAGCCGCCCGTCGTGAACGATCGCATCCTCATTGTAACCAGATGCGAAAAGAACTTTCAGGCCGGGGCGTTTTGCAACGGCGAGATCGGCGAGCTGCCGGCCATGTGTGCCGTCGGGCAAGACCACATCGGTCAGCAGCAGATCGAACTGCAGGCCGCCATCGATCAGCTTCAGAGCATCCGACGCCCGCGCCGCGGAAACGACGTCGTAGCCGTATTGGCGAAGTGCTTCGCTCGTGAACGCGAGCACGTCCTGATCATCCTCGACAAGCAGGATTCTCTCCGTTCCCGACAGCGAGGTTGATCGCCGAACGTTGACGGGCAGAGCTTCAGCCGCGTCGGTCGAACGCGGGAGATAGAGCCTGACGGTCGTACCCACTCCGGGCTCGCTGAAGATCCGAACGTGGCCGTTCGACTGTGTGGCAAAGCCGTAGACCATGCTCAATCCCAAGCCCGATCCCTTACCCGCGGCCTTTGTCGTAAAGAAGGGTTCAAACGCGCGACGGAGCGTCTCGGCGTTCATGCCGGTTCCGGTGTCGGTCGCCGCGACAAGTACATAAGCGCCGGGGGCAGCGTCGAGCACGCCCGCCGCGTAGTCATCGTCGAGCCAGGCATTGGCGGTTTCGATTGTCAGCCTGCCGCCTTGTGGCATGGCATCGCGCGCATTCGCCGCAAGGTTGATGATGGCCGTTTCAAGCTGGACCGGATCCGCGATCGCGTTCCAGAGCCCCTTGCCAGCGACGAAGTCGAGTTCAACCTCGGCGCCGATCGTTTTCGTCAGCAGGTTTTGAATGTTCTGTATGAGCGTGTTGACATCGATCGTATGCGGATTGAGCGGTTGCTTGCGAGAATAGGCAAGCAATCTGTTGGTGAGCTCGGCGCCGCGCTCGGCCGCGCCGACAACGAGCTGAGCGGCGTGGAGGAGGCGCGGTTGATCGGCCGCCTCCGAGACCAGCAAGTCGGCATTGCCAAGGATGACCGTCAGCAGATTGTTGAAGTCGTGCGCGATGCCGCCGGTGAGTTGCCCAACGGCCTGCATCTTCTGCATCTGACGCACCTGCTGTTCCGCCTGCTCGCGGCCGCGGATTTCATTCGTCAGGCTTCGATTTGCTTCTAGCAATGCAAGTCGGCCGGCGTCGTCCAGTCGCGCCTGTCGAGCGGCGAGCGCGGTCAGGAGAGCGAGCGCGGCCATCGCAAGGCCGACAAGCGGCCCATACAGCGATACCCAGTTCCACCAGCCCTTGATGATCCGCTCCCGGGGCACCGACATCTGGAGTACGATAGGAAGATTTCCAACGCGCTGTATCGCTGTAAAATGTTCGTCGGTCGCCAGCACGCGCGCGGCATCGCTACCCGCGATTGAAGCCGCGGCGGAGGCCGTGAGTGGTTCGAATTTTTCCCCGGGCGGGAACTGGACGAGGGGATTCGGATTCCCGTCCGGCGTGTCGGTGCGGAAAAGCTGGATCGTTGTGCCTTCCATCTTCCGGACCTGCCGCCAATAATCGTCGAAATAGTTGAGGCCCGCGGTAATCGACACCATGCCGCGGAACGTGCCGTCAAAAGCCTCCATCCTCCTGAAAATCGAAAAGTTGCTTTCGTTCGTCAGCGCGCCGAAATTGCTCTGGCCGATAACAAGGTCCTCGCCCTGCTCCAGTCTTTCGAAATTCTCCGTGCCGTCGACGTTCGATTCAGGTGCCGGAAAAACGAAGCTCGTGGCCCTTAGAAGTCCCGCCTGGTCCGTGAGCCAGATGTTGCGCACGTAGGGGAGCGCCCGCACGAAGGACACCAGCTCCATGTGCAACCGCTCCGAGCGCTCGACCTCTTCCCAATCCCAATCGCGCATCATGGTTGCAGCGGTTTCGAGTGCGATCTGGGCACCTTCGAAGAGACGACTCGCATGATCGGAGAGGAAGTATGTGTCGGTCGCCAGGGATTGCTCAGCGTCCTGGAGACGCCGGTCGTACTCCGACCGCCCCACCCAGATCGCTGCAAGCATTGCCAATACGAATCCCGCGACGCCCATCAACAGAGCAATGTGCGCCGGTGCGTAGCGCAGATACCAAGGCGCGGTAAGCTTTGATGGAATGGCAGTCCCCCTGCCTACTGGTTTGCCGATCGAAACCATTGCCATCAGTATGAATCGAATTGAGCTCGATTGGTAGATTCTTCACGCCAGATTTACTTGAAAATCTTGCTAACCTTAGGGAATAACAACTCAAAGTAGAGAAAAAATGTAAATATTCGACGCGAATATTTCCTGCTTATCTGGGAGCGATGAACTTCCGCTGTGAATTCTCCGGGCAAATTCTAAATGGCTTTGATGCGCTCCTTGGAAGCCTGAAAAGCGGCCTCGTCATTCTTAAACTTGTTGCTCTACTTCCGCTAACGTCTCGGAAAATCTGGGAGCCTACCAGTGTCAGGATCGTCAATCCCCAGCGAGATCGTCAGGCTTAAGTCTGGAGGCAGGGCTCGCCCGGCGGGGCGCAAAAAGGGCGCGGCCGGCCGGCAGGTCAGGTCAGATCATTTTGGATGAGCAGTCTGGGAGATTGGTACAGTTGGGTGGGCTCGAACCACCGACCCCCGGATCCACAATCCGGTGCTCTAACCAACTGAGCTACAACTGCACACGGGGCTGCAATACGGTCTATCGAAGCCTAATTCAAGACCGGCGGCGCCGCAAACCACGGCCAGGCTGCCGCACCTTCAGGCAAAGAAAAAGGCCGGGGGAGGATCCGGCCTTTTCCTTATATGCGGACCAGCGGGAGGAGGTGCCGGTCCGAGACCCTGAGACGGCGGGAGGAGGATACCGTCCTTCGGGTGTACTTGAGCGCCCTAACGGATCAGGCGGCTTTCAGTTCCTTCATCGCCTTCTCGAAGGCGGTCTTGACCGGCTTGGCGACGTCTTCAGCGGCCTTCGTGGAGACAGCCTGGAAGTCCTTCGCCTGCTCGACGGTCATCTCGAAGCGCTTGCGCAGATACGAGGTCTGCAGCTCGACGACTTCCGACAGGGACTTCGCACCGACCAGAGCCTCGAGATGCGAGAAGCCGGCCTCGGTGTTGGCGCGGAGAGCAGCGATCGTCTTCAGCGACAGCTCGCTCGACGCGGCCTTGGCGGTCTCATAGGTCGATTCGAGGGTCTTCTGAGCCTCTTCGGCGCCCGACTTCATCTTGGCATAAGCTTCCTTCGACTGCTCGACGCCCTTCTCGGCGAAGGTGCGGAACTGGTCGACGGCCTTGGAAGCGTCGAACGCGGCAAATTCGGTGACTTCAGCGGTTTTGAGGGCCTTGGCCATGATTTTCTTCCTTGGGGTCACGCGGCTTCAAGGGCCGCTTTCGTTGATCTATGGCCTAATATAGCGCAGTCTCTTGTGCAATGCAATATTTTCTTGTGCATCGCACCAAGCCGAGATGGACAGGGATTAACCAAGAGGCCGAAAATTCGGGAATTCCGGAGCTTCGGAATGGACGATTGCCCGGCGTCGGTTTTATTAATGAACAGTTAATCGGCGGGGCGACGGTACCGGTCCAGGCGTATGGCGTCAGGCAGCTATTCCTACATCGACATCGCCGCGCTGGACGCGGTGCGCGAGCGATTCGCCGTTGGCGATGCGCTGGCCATTCTATCGACCGACCTCACCAATGTTATCTGGGCGAACGGTCCGGGTGCGGCCGTCTTTGGCCATGACGACATCATCTCGATCGTGGGAGCGCCATCCGGCCTGAGCTTGCCCGCCCGGCGGCAGATCATTGCGGCGCCCGGTTATCCCGAGATCGGCCGCGACCAGCCGATCCTCGTTCGTTTCGCCAGCGGCCTGAACGGCCTCGCGATCCAGTTTCTTGCCAGCACCATCAAGTTGCCCGACGGCGAGCGGGCGATCCTGCTTGCGGTGCCGGTGTCGGGCGACGCCCGGCCGCAGCATGAGATCGCGCGACGCGCCATCATCGGTCTCGCCGGCCAGGGCCAGTTCGCGGCGGTGGTCGATGGCGATGGCGGCGTGCTTTCGGCCTCGGACGGGTTCGACGGATTGGGCATTGGCAGCGGCACGCTCGCCGCGCTGGCGCGCGACGCGCGCTACGAGCGGCTCACCAAGCGAATGATTGCAGGCGCAGGACGCAAGCTGCCGGCCGGCTTCGTGCGGCTGAAAGACGAGCCTGCCATTCATCTGCTGATCGTCGTCGACGAGAGCGAAATGGAAGCGGAGCCGAACGCGGAAACGGAACCCCGTGCAAGCGAGGCGCCGGGCGAAAGCATAGCGGGCGAAACCCAGACTTTGGCGGAGCCTCTCCCGACCGGCGTCGAGCCCTCTGAAACCGCCGAACCTGGCTTGGAAGAAACGCCTGCCGAGCAGCACGACGGCGAGGTCGCGGCGGATCACGACGCCACGCCACCGGACCACAAGGAGCGTTGGTATTTCCACGGCGATGCCGAGGCCGGCAGCGATGCAATGACCGGTGACGGCGAAGACGTCGAGGGCGCCGAACCTGAGGACGAGCCCGTGGCCCTCGCCGACGACCGGGAACCTTCGTCCGAGAGTGCGCCGGTCGAATCCGCAGCCGCCGAAGAACAGCCTGAGCCTCACCCCGAACCTGACGCTGAACAGGCGCCTGCTCCGTTCGAGCGCGCCACGGGTCCCGTTCGTTTCGTCTGGCGCACTGATGCTGCCGGACGCTTCAGCGCCATCTCGCCCGAATTTGCGACAGCCGTCGGCGTGCAAGCCTCCAACGTCATCGGCATGGCGTTTCGGGATGTGGCGGCGCGCTTCGGGATCGACCCGGGCGGCGAGATCGCCGGACTTCTCGATCGTCGTGACACCTGGTCGGGCCGCTCGGTTCTGTGGCCCGTCGCCGGCACCGAGTTGCGCGTTCCCGTCGATCTCGCAGCCTTGCCCGCCTACGGGCGCGACCGCAGTTTTGAGGGGTTTCGCGGTTTCGGCGTTGCGCGCGGCGGCGACGCACTGACCGATCCGGATGCGACGGGCATGCGGCTTATCGAGCCTGCGCAGCCGCAGATCGAAGCGCGCGAGCCGGAAACGACTGAACCGGCCACGACCGAGGATCCGTTCCAGGGCGAAGTGCCGGCGCTGACCATCGAGGATGGTCCCGACCGCCGTTACAGCGACAAGGTTATCCGGCTTGCGGAACGCCGCGAACCCGCCAATGACCGCGGCTTGACGCCGGTCGAGCGCAACGCGTTCCGCGAGATCGGCGATCGCCTGAAATCGGACGCGAGCACGCCGAAAGTTCCGACGCCCGAAGACGGCGCGGAGATCGCCGGCATTCAGGAGGCACGCCACGAAGCGGAAACACACAAGGACGATTGGCGAAAAACATCGCCTGAACGCGATGCCGCGACCCTCGGTGAAGTCAGGGCTGCGCTCGAAGCCTCGCTCGGCGCAGCCGAGCCGGACGCCAACCTGCCGTCCGAGTCTCCCGACGCATCGCATATCGAAGGCGTCGAGATTTCAGAGCCGGTGGCTTCCGACGTTTCGCAGCCGATCGAGCAAATAGATGCGACACAGCCTGAGGACGAAGCCGCCGCTGCGGATCAGCCGGCCGAGCCCGGCGTTCACACGGCGCCGGAACATGCCGGCTCCGAACCAACCGTGGAAGGCGAGACGCCCGTCGCAGACAATCAGCCGTCCGAGCCTGGAGCTCAAGCCCCGGCATTCGCCAGTGGCGGAGGCATCAGCGCGCGCGCGCCGGTCGACACGACCATCCTCGAGCAACTGCCTGTGCCCGTGCTCATCCACGCAGGGGACACGCTCTATTACGCCAATCGCGAGTTCCTCGACCTGACCGGCTATGAGTCGGTGGACGCGCTGGCGAACGCCGGCGGCCTCGACGAGCTGTTCGGCGACCCCTACCAGGACAGCGTCGATGGCGGCGACCGCAAGCTCAGGCTGCGCACCAGCGAAGGCCTCGAATTTCCGGTCGAAGCGCATCTCCAGTCGGTGGCATGGAACGGCGGCAAGGCACTGCTTTTGTCGCTGCGCCGCGTCGGCCGCGCCTCCATTCCAGTGCGCACGCCTTCCCACACGCCGCAAGCCGCGGCGCAGATCGCGCAGAATGCCGAATTAGAGGCGCGTGTCGCGGAGATGCGCGCAATCCTCGACACCGCCACGGACGGTGTCGTGCTGATCGCACCCGACGGCGCTATCCGTTCGATCAGCCGCGCGGCGGAAGCCCTGTTCGGCCTCGACTCCGCGCAGGTCGCGGGCAAACATTTCGCCTCACTCTTCGCCATCGAGAGCCAGCGCGCAGCGCGCGACTACCTGTCGGGCCTTTCGGAAAACGGTGTCGCCAGTGTGTTGAACGACGGCCGCGAAGTGATCGGTCGCGAGGCGCAAGGGCGTTTCATTCCGCTCTTCATGACGATCGGGCGCTTGCCCAACGACAGCGGCTATTGCGCGGTCATGCGCGACATCACGCCGTGGAAACGTGCTGAGGAAGAACTCACACAGGCGCGCGCTCAGGCCGAACGCAGCTCGTCGCAGAAGACAGAGTTCCTGGCGCGCGTGAGTCATGAGATCCGCACGCCGCTCAACGCCATCATCGGTTTTTCGGAATTGATGATCGACGAGAAATTCGGGCCTATCGGCAGCGACCGGTATCGCGACTATCTGCGCGACATCAATCGCTCCGGCAATCACGTGCTCGATCTGGTCAACGATCTTCTCGACATCTCCAAGATCGAGGCCGGCCAGCAGGAGATGGATTACGAGGCAGTGTCGCTCAACGACACGCTCGCCGAGACCGTCGCGATGATGCAGCCGCAGGCGAACCGCGAGCGCGTCATCATCCGGTCGAGTTTCGCGTCCCGCCTGCCGGAAGTCGTCGCGGATTTGCGCAGCGTGCGCCAGATCGCCCTCAATCTTCTCTCCAACGCTGTCCGCTACACACAGGCCGGCGGCCAGGTGATCGTGTCGACGGCCTATGAGGCGGCCGGTGACGTGGTGATGCGTGTGCGTGACACGGGCATCGGCATGAGCTCGGCCGAGATCGAGCAGGCGCTGAAGCCGTTCAAACAGATCAATGCGCTGAAGCGCGGGCGTGGCGACGGCACTGGGCTCGGCCTGCCGCTCACCAAGGCGATGGTCGAGGCGAATCGGGCGCGCTTCACCATCAATTCGACGCCGGGCGAAGGCACACTGGTGGAAGTGACCTTCCCGTCGACCCGCGTGCTAGCCGATTGACGGATTCATACAATTTACTGTGAACCCAATACCTTGTGTAACACAGTCAAGTTTTTGAAAACTTGTGAGATTTTATCCAGTTTAGAACTGTTCTAAACTATTGAATTCATTACGCTTTCCCTTGACGTAGTGCTACTATTCGCTCATGAGCCGCACGGCTTTCCATTGCGAAGCCTGTATCGCCCCATGTAACGGGACGTCGAACGTCCCACCGCCCAGGAGAGGTTTCATGACATTCAGAAGCGCGCGGTCCGCGGTTGCCGGACTTGCCATCGCCACGCTTTTCGCAGGTTCGGCGCTCGCCGACGGCGTGGTCAATGTCTATTCTTATCGCCAGCCCGACCTGATCAAACCAGTGCTCGACGCCTTCACGGCAGAAACCGGCATCAAGACCGAGGTGCTCTTCCTCGACAAGGGGCTTGAGGACCGCATCCTCGCCGAAGGCACCAATTCTCCGGCCGACATCATCCTCACCGTCGACATAGCGCGCCTCACCAAGGCAAAGGAGGTCGGCGTCACCCAGGCGCTGGACGATGCGACAGTCAACGGCAACCTGCCGGCTGAATATCGTGATCCGGAAGGTCACTGGTTCGGCGTCACCAAGCGCGCCCGCGTCGTCTACGCCTCGAAGGACCGGATCGGCGACGAGCCGATCGCCTATGCCGATCTCGCCGACCCGAAGTTCAAGGGGAAGATCTGCATCCGCTCGGGCCAGCACGACTACAATCTCGCACTGATTTCAGCGGCAATCGCTCACTGGGGCGCCGAGAAGACCGAGCAGTGGCTGACCGGCTTCAAGGCGAATCTCGCGCGCAAGCCGGACGGCGGCGATCGTGATCAGGCGAAGGCGATCATGGCTGGCGAATGCGACATCGCGCTCGGCAACACCTATTATGTCGGTCTGATGCGGAACAATGAGAAGGACCCCGAGCAGAAGGACTGGGCGGCGGCGATCAAGGTCGTGTTCCCGACCTTCGAGAATGGCGGCACGCATGTGAACATCTCGGGCGCTGCGCTCGCCAAGCATGCGCCGAACCGCGACAATGCGGTGAAGCTCATCCAATTCCTGTCGAGCCACAAGGCGCAGCAGATCTACGCCGAGCAGGTGTTCGAATATCCGGTGGAGCCGGGCCTTGAGCCGTCCGAGACCGTGAAGTCCTTCGGTGAGCTGAAGGCTGACACGCTGCCGCTCGCCGAGATCGCCAAGAACCGCAAGGCGGCCTCGGAAATGGTCGACCGCGTCGGCGTCGATGACGGCCCGTCGAGCTAAGCGCTAGCAATCGGAATGACGAGAGCCGGGCGCCCTGCCCGGCTTTTCTTTGACGAAGGATCATCGTGGCAAGCATCGGGCAGGCGGCAACAGGCAGCGAGCCGGCGCAAGGCAGGATCGCTGCCTCGCGTATCAAGCGTCGCGCTCACGCCGGCACTTTCGCGCTGACGATCGCGATCTGCGCGGTCGTTCTGATGCCGGTCATTTCGCTGGCGCTGATCGCCCTGTCGGGCACCGGAGAAGACTGGCCGCACCTTGCGCAAAACGTCTTGCCCGGCGCGATCCGCACGACGCTTCTACTCCTCTTTCTTGTCGCGGCAGGCAGCGCGATCATCGGCGTCGCGGCGGCGTGGATTGTCGTCGCCTTCGACTTCCCGTTCCGCAGGACGCTGTCCTGGGCGCTGGTGCTTCCGCTCGCCGTGCCGCCCTATCTCGCGGCTTACGCCTTCGCCGAGTTCTTCCACTATGCCGGCCCGGTGCAGGGCGCGATCCGCGCCATCTTCGGTTTCGCAACCGTTCGCGACTACTGGTTTCCGGACATCCGCTCGACCGGCGGCTGCGCGCTGGTGCTAAGCCTCGTGCTCTATCCATACGTCTATCTCACGACACGCATCGTCTTTCTGATGCAGGGCCGCAACATCGCCGATGTCGCCCGCACGCTCGGCGCGCGGCCGGCAAAGGTATTCTGGAAGATCCTGCTGCCTGTCGCCCGCCCGGCAATCGCGGCCGGCATCGCGCTGGTGCTGATGGAGGCAGTGAACGATATCGGCGCATCCGAATATCTCGGCGTGCGCACCCTCACCTTCTCGGTCTTCACCACCTGGCTCAACCGCGGCAGCCTCGAAGGCGCGGCCCAGATCGCGATGGTCATGCTGGTGCTTGTGCTCGCGCTGCTCCTCTTCGAGCAATGGGCGCGCCGCAAGCAGCGTTTCCATTCGTCGCGCGCGACACAGATCAAGTCTCACCCGCCACGCGTGAAGCTCACCGGATGGCGGACCGCTGCGGCGATGCTTGCCACTGCCCTGCCGGTGCTCCTCGGCTTCGGCGTTCCGCTGCTTGCCTTCGCGCGCTATTCGTCGCGTCGGCTCGAACAGTTCACGTCACCTGAGCTCGGCATGGCGCTGTGGCACTCGATCCTGACAGCGGGAGCTACGGCAATAGCCACGGTGACCATCGCGCTCTTGCTGCTCAACGCGATGCGGCTCGTGCGCTCGCCCGGCATGGTCGCGCTGACGCGCCTTGCCTCCGTCGGCTACGCGCTTCCCGGCACCATCATGGCGCTTGGACTGCTTTTCGCCCTTGCGCGCTTCGACAACATGCTCGACGCGTTTGCGCGCGACATGTTCGGCATTTCGACCGGCCTGCTGCTGACAGGCTCGGCCGCCGCCGTGGTGATGGCCTGCACGATCCGCTTCGTCGCGCTGGCGGAAGGTTCGATCCGCTCGGGCATCGAGAAGCTGCCGCCGCATCTGGACGAAGCGGCCCGCAGCCTTGGCCGTACGCCGGCGGGGAGCGCGATGCACGTACTTCTGCCGCTGCTTCGGCCTGCGCTCCTGACCGCCGCCGTGCTCGTGTTCGTCGACACGGTGAAGGAGCTCTCGGCGACGATCCTGCTGCGCCCCTTCGGCTTCAATACGCTGGCGACCAGCGTCTACGAAGATGCCTCGCGCGCAGTCGTCGAGGATGCAGGGCCGGCGGCGCTGCTCATCATCCTCACCGCGCTGGTGCCGGTCGTCCTCCTCTCGCGCGCGCTCGCGCACGACCGGGAAGCGATACTCTGATCCGTAAAAAAGAAAGGCGCCCGAAAGGGCGCCTAAGGTCCGAGATTGCTGTGACAACGGGGCTTGAGCAGGGGTTGCTCTTCGGAAGATCCGAAGCGGGATTTCTCCCTCAAGTTACCCGCGACTATCGGCGTCATCCGTTAACAGAACCTTACCGGGATGCGCACGGATTTACCGAAGTGTACCACCTGTGAAATCTAGGTAAATTTCGCTGGAAGGATTTGTTAACCAGGACAGGCTGGCGCTTCACACCTTCAGCGCCGCGAGATCGCGGTAGAGTTCGAGCGCTTCCGGATTGGCGAGCGCCTCCTTGTTCTTCACCGTGCGCCCCTGCACCACGTCACGCACCGCGAGTTCGGTGATCTTGCCAGACTTGGTGCGCGGAATATCGGCAACCGCGACAATTTTCGCCGGCACATGGCGCGGGCTGGCGCCGGTGCGGATCTTGTCCTTGATCTTCTTCTCCAGCGCCGCGTCGAGGGCGACACCGGGCTGCAGCCGAACGAAGAGAACGATGCGAACATCGTTGTCCCAATCCTGGCCGATGCAGATCGCCTCGGCGATCTCCGGCAGTTGCTCGACCTGATTGTAGATCTCCGCCGTGCCGATGCGCACACCACCCGGGTTGAGCGTCGCGTCCGAACGGCCGTGGATCACCATGCCGCCGTGGCTCGTCCATTCGGCGAAGTCGCCATGACACCAAATGTTGTCGAAGCGCTCGAAATAGGCCGAGTGGTATTTTGCGCCTGCGGGATCGTTCCAGAACATGATCGGCATCGACGGAAACGCGCGGGTGCAGACGAGTTCACCCTTCTCGCCAACGACGGGAAGACCGTCGTCGTTCCACACATCGACCGCCATGCCGAGACCCGGCCCCTGGATTTCGCCGAGCCACACCGGCTCGGTCGGCACTCCGAGCACAAAACACGAGACGATGTCCGTGCCGCCCGAGATCGAGGCGAGGTGCACGTCCTTCTTGATCGCCTCATAGACATAGGCAAATCCCTCGGGCGACAGCGGCGAGCCCGTCGAGGAGATGGTGCGCACGGACGACAGGTCGTGCGTGTCGATCGGCCGAAGTTCGGCCTTGCGCACAGCGTCGATGAACTTCGCGGAGGTGCCCAGATAGGTCATCTTTTCGGCTTGCGCGAAGTCGAAGATGACATTGCCGTTCGGGTGAAAGGGCGAACCGTCGTAGAGCAGCAGCGTCACGCCGGACGCCAGGCCCGAAACCAGCCAGTTCCACATCATCCAGCCGCAGGTGGTGAAATAAAAGAAGCGGTCGCCGTCCTTCAGGCCGGCGTGCAGGCGATGCTCCTTCAGATGCTGGATCAGCGTTCCGCCGGCCGAGTGCACGATGCATTTCGGAATGCCGGTCGTGCCGGACGAGAACAGGATATAGAGCGGGTGCGAGAACGGCAGGCGCTCGAAGTCCGGTTCCTTCGCGTCGTATTTCGCGATTGCCTGCTCGAAGGTCACAGCTTTCGCGATCGCCGTCACCGCCTGCGCCGCAGTGCCGAGATAATCGACGATCACCGCGGCGCGCACGCTCGGCAGCTTGGCCAGCACCGCCTGGATTTTCGCGGTTACGTCGTTCTGCTTGCCATTGTACCAGTAGCCGTCAGGCGCAATGAAGATCACCGGCTCGATCTGGCCAAAACGGTCAAGCACGCCCTGCTCGCCGAAATCGGGCGAGCAGGAGGACCAGATGGCGCCGAGCGAGGTTGCCGCCAGCATCGCTGCAATCGTCTCCGGCATGTTGGGCATCATCGCCGCGATGCGGTCGCCCGGCTTCACGCCCTGGTCGCGGAAATACTGCTGCAGCTTCGAAACAAGCCCGCGCAGCTCGTCCCAGGAGACGCGGCGCTGCACCTTGTCTTCGCCGCGAAAAACGAGGGCCTCGCCGGCACCACGCTTGCGGAGCAGATTTTCCGCTAAATTCAGCGTCGCATCGGGAAAGAACTGGGCGCCCGGCATTTTGTCGCCATCTCTGAGCAGCCGATCGCCCTTCTCGCCGATGATCCCGGTGTCGTCCCAGACAAGGTCCCAGAATGCCTCGCGATCTTCGATGGACCAGGCGTGAAGCTCACGATACGAGCCGAATCGGCGCCCTGCCCTTTCGCCCGCCAGCGTGGTGAAAGCTGTCAGGTTCGCCACCGCAATCACCGCCTGCGACGGCTCCCAGAGCAGTTGGTCGTCTGCCATCATGGTCCTCCCCGGAACACAAATCTCTATGCATAGAGCGGCCGGCCGCGGCAAGCTTTCATGGGTGCGACGGAACAATCCCGCTTGCGGCGTCGCCATCGCCGGGCCACAAAGGCTTGAAATGGCTGGAGCGTGGGCTAAATCCGCCCCGGTATCGGCTCAACGCCGGAGCGCGGCGCTTTCGACGGGGCTTCATGCCGCAGAGTCTGGTCAGAAAAGGCATATGGGCGCTCGGCGCGGCTGCGGTCGTCGTCGCGCTGCTTGTTGCGGCCCTGCCGATGGTCGCTTCCACGCAGATCGTGCAGAACCGAATCGCCTTCGAGATGAGCGCGTGGACCGGATACCGGGTCGAGTTCGCCGCCGCGCCCGAGATCGAGATCTGGCCGTCTTTCCGCGCCATCGTTCGCAACGTGACGTTTTCCGACTGGCGGGATGAGGAACACAGTCCCGTCATCGAGGCCGAACGAATCGAGATCGAGCTGTCGGCCCTTGCCGCGCTGAGCGGCGACGCGAGCTTCCAGGGTGCGAAGTTCCTGCGGCCGATCATTCATGTTACCCCGGCCGGCGGCCTGATCTATTCACCCGACCTTCCGGCAAGCGGCCGGATCACCAATTCGATCGACGCGACACGTGCAGCACTTGCCGCCAATCCCACTGCGCCGGACGTCAACTCCGTACCCGAATACGATTTCGGCACCGTGGAGTTCAGCGACGGGCAGGTTGTCGTGACGCGTGCAAGCGGCGACCAGCCGGTGATGACAGGCCTTGCCGGCGCGCTCCGCTGGCCGACGCTGACGCGCGAGGCCGCGCTCAATGCGACAGCGATCTGGCGCGGCGAGAGCGTGGCGATCGAGGCGACACTCGGTCAGCCGCTGCTGCTTTTCGCCGGCGGCGCCTCGCCTCTGTCGATTTCGCTCAAAGCCGCGCCGGTCACCGCCACCTATCGAGGCACGGCCAATCTGTCGGGAAACACCTTCTTCGAAGGCACGATTTCGGTCGAATCGCCTTCATTGCGCCGCATGCTTGAATGGTCGGCCTCCGAAGTGGTGGCCTCGTCCGCCACCGGCAGCTTTTCGCTGTCCGGCCACGCGGTCGGCGACGCGCGTCGTGTGAAGGTCGAAGATGCCGAACTGGCGCTTGACGGAAATCCGGGCAATGGCCTGCTCGATTTTGCCTTCGGCGAAGGAACGCCGAGCGTCACCGGGACGCTCGCCTTCGAGAACCTCAACCTCGCCTCGTTCCTGTTTGCCTTCACGCCTCTCTCGCCAGGCACCGCGAAGCAGCCGGTAACGATCAATCCCGCCACGATCGACCGGCTCGATCTCGACCTTCGCCTTTCCGCCACGCGTGCTTCGGTCGGCTCGATTGCGCTCAGCGGTGTCGCCGCGACCCTGCAGGCCAAGGGAAACGTCACCGATTTCGATATTTCGGACGCGACGGCTTTCGGTGGAAGCGTACAGACTGGCGTGCGCTACGACAGGGCGCGTGACGGCGGCTTCCTTGAAGTCAGCCTGATGGCAACCGGCGTCGAAGCCGGCACGGTGACAGCCGCCGCCAGCGCGACCGGCGTCGTTCCGACGGGCCGCGCCACCTTCTCTGTCATGCTCAAGGGTGCGGGCCGGGACTGGGACAGTTTCATGGAGGCCGCGGAAGGGACGATCTCCGCGAACTTCGGGCCGGGAACAGTCGCCGGTTTCGACCTCGCCGCTTTTCTCAAGCGGATCACCGAAGGCGGCTTCTTTGCGCTGCGCGAAGTCCCGGGCGGCACCCTCAATGTCGAACGCGCCGAACTGAAGGCCATCGTCGGGAACGGGCTGGCTCGCATCGAGAAGGCCGACATCACGACGCCTGACCGGATCGTCAGCCTGATCGGCATTGTCCCGCATATCGGACGCGGCCTGGCGCTCTCCGGCGCAGTGCTGCCGAAGGCAGCCGAGGGCGAGGTGCAGCCGCTTGCGCGCTTCTTCGTCGGTGGCTCGTGGAGCGCGCCGTTCGTTTCCCCAGCTTTCATTCCCGCGGCCGCCCGCCCGGCGCCCGCCGACTAGAGCGGATGAGATTACCGGTCATATCCCTGCGTTTACGAAGTCTCATGCCGCTCTAATTTACCTTTCGTCAGCCATACGCCCTTAAAATCCGCCCGATTTCGGGTTCGGCGGCTGTGTGGAACTTTCTGGTCGGCTTGTTCAAGATCGTGGTGATTTCGCTGCTCACAGGCGCGGCGCTGTCGGCGTTCGACATGTCGGCGGCTGACGTCCTCGCCAGGATCGGCCTGACGGAAGACAAGGCGCTCGAGCTTCTTCAGCGCGGAACGGCCTGGGCGCTTCCCAACATCCTCTTGGGCTCGATCATCATCGTGCCGGTCTGGCTGGTGATGCTTTTGTTCCGGCCGCCGGGCGGGAACCAGTAACTACTGCCTGAACGCCGCCTGCTCGTCTCTCAGCCTTTGCACTTCGCGCCGTTTGTTGGCGACCGAGGCGATGATCACGCCGGTCGCGACGAATGCGATCATGATCGTGCACACTGCATTGATCTCCGGCGTCACGCCGAGCCGCACCTGGCTGTAGATCTTCATCGGCAGCGTCGTCGCGCCGGGGCCCGAGGTGAAGCTCGAGATCACCAGATCGTCGATCGAGAGGGTGAAAGCGAGCATCCAGCCGGAAATGATTGCCGGCAGGATGACCGGCAGCGTGACCAGGAAGAAGGTTCGCACCGGCGTCGCGCCGAGATCCATCGCCGCTTCTTCCAGCGACCGGTCGAAGCTGACCAGCCGTGATTGCACCACCACGGCGACAAAGCACATGGTGAAGGTGATGTGCGCCAACGTCACTGTGAGGAAGCCGCGGTCGAGCCCCATCGAAACGAAGAGTAGAAGCAGCGACAGGCCGGTGATCACCTCCGGCATAACCAGCGGCGCGAACACCATGCCTGAGAACAGCACGCGGCCGCGAAAGCGCGTGTAGCGCGTCAGCGCAAGTGCGGCGAGCGTGCCGAGCGCCGTCGCAAACGTCGCTGACAGCAGGCCGACACGGAGTGTCACCCAGGCCGCGTCAATCAGATCGCGGTTGCTGAACAGCGACACGTACCACTTGGTCGAGAAGCCTCCCCAGACGGTGACCAGCTTCGACTCGTTGAAGGAAAAGATGACCAGCAGAACGATCGGCAGGTAGAGGAAGGCAAACCCCAGCACCACCGAAACGATATTGAAGCGGCTCCAGCTCGGTCCCATGGCGCGCCCTATCGACCCTGCTCTTGCGCGCGCGCTTGCGCCTGCTGGAAGAACATGATCGGCACGACCAGCAGCAGCAACAGGATGACGGCAACGGCGGACGATACCGGCCAGTCGCGGTTGGAGAAGAACTCGCTCCACAGCGTCTTGCCGATCATCAGCGTCTGCGAGCCGCCGAGCAGGTCCGGAATGACGAACTCGCCGGTCGCCGGAATGAAGACCAGCAGGAAGCCCGCGATGACGCCGGGAATCGAGAGCGGGAACGTTATTTTCCAGAACGCCGTCGCTGGCGGACAGCCGAGGTCCTGCGCCGCCTCGATCAGCGTGTAGTCCATCTTCTCCAGCGTCGAATAGAGCGGCAGCACCATGAACGGCAGATAGGAATAGACGATGCCTATGAAGATTGCGGTGTGCGTGTTCATGATGATCAGCGGCTGATCGATCACGCCGATCGACATCAGGAACTGGTTCAACAGCCCTTCGGGTTTCAGAATGCCGATCCAGGCGTAAACGCGGATCAGGAAGCTCGTCCAGAACGGAAGAATGACCAGCATGAGCAGCGTCGGGCGCAGGGACGCAGGCGCGCGCGACATGCCGTAGGCGATCGGGTAGCCGACCAGCAGCGTGAGAAACGTCGCAACGCCAGCGATGATCAGGCTCGACACATAGGCGTTGAAATAAAGCGCGTCCTCGGTGAGCCAGATGTAGTTGTCGAACGAAAATTCCTTGATGCCTTCCCAGATCGAGCCGAACCCTTCCGTCAGGTCGAACACGGGGGTGTAAGGCGGGATCGCTGTCGCGACCTGCGACAGCGAGATCTTCACGACGATCAGGAATGGGATCAAAAAGAAGAGCGCGAGCCAGATATAGGGAACCGCAATGACCAGCCTGCTTGCGATCGCGGAGCCGAGGCGCTTCATCGTCCGCTCCTAACGTGTCAGCACGACGCCGGAGTCCGGCGCGAAGGAGACCCAGGCCCGGTCGTTCCAGCTCAGCGGATCTTCGGTCACCCGGTGGCTGTTCATGGCCGCGGTCTTGACCACGTGCCCGCTCGCAAGCTTCACGTGATAGACGGTCATGTCGCCAAGGTAGGCGATATCCCAGATTTCGCCTTCGACGGAGTTTGTGCCGGCGCTCTCCGGCCGCTTCGACGATACCTTGATCTTTTCCGGCCGCACGGCGAACCACACCGTGTTTCCCACTGCTGAGTCCGCCGCATTCTCGGTCTTGATTGAGAATCCGTCGACGCCCTGGATCTTCGCGATGTCGCCCGTTCTTTCCTCGACCTTGCCCTCGAACATGTTCACGCTGCCGACGAAATCGGCGATGAACTTCGACGCCGGCGCCTCGTAGATTTCGGCGGGCGTCGCGACCTGCATGATCTTGCCCTTGTCCATGACGGCGATGCGGTCCGCCATGGTCATCGCCTCTTCCTGATCGTGTGTGACGATCATGAAAGTCAGGCCGAGCTCCTGCTGCAGGTCCATCAGCTCGAACTGCGTTTCCTCGCGCAGCTTCTTGTCGAGCGCACCGAGCGGCTCGTCGAGCAGCAGGACCTTCGGACGCTTCGCCACCGAACGCGCCAGCGCCACGCGCTGGCGCTGGCCGCCGGAAAGCTGATGCGGCTTGCGCTTGGCGAACTGCTGCAGCTTCACAAGCTCGAGCATCTCGCCGACGCGCTTCTCGATTTCGGGCGCCGGCATGCCTTCCTGCTTCAGGCCGAAGGCGATGTTTGCCTCGACCGTCATATGCGGGAAGAGCGCATAGGACTGGAACATCATATTCACCGGCCGCCGGTAGGGCGGCATGCCCTTCAGGTCCTGACCGTCGAGCAGGATGCGCCCTGACGTTGGATTGTCGAAGCCGGCCAGCATCCGGAGCAGTGTGGACTTGCCGCAGCCAGAGGCGCCGAGCAGTGCGAAGAACTCGCGCTCGTAGACGGCCAGCGAGAGATCGTTGACGGCAGTAAAATCGCCAAATCTCTTCGTTACATTTTCGAAGTAAATGTAGTGCTTCGCCGATGGATCATTCCAGGGCGCAAAGCTGCGGCGCGTGCTGCCGAGAGATTGCATGCCGGTGGGTCCCCTCTCCCGCTTCCGACGAAAAGGCCCCGGTTTTGCCGGGGCCGTTCCTTTACTGGCCTGTGACGATCCGCGTCCAGGTGCGGGTAACGACGCGCTGGGTCTTTGGATCGTTCGGCGTCACCGTGAACAGGTTCGCCAGCGTTGCCTCATCCGGGTAGATCGCGGGATCGTCCTTCACCTCGGGATCGAGGAATTCCTGCGAGGCGAGGTTGCCGTTGGCGTAGTAGACGTAGTTCGACGCCTTGGCGGCGACTTTGGGCTCCATGATGTAGTTCAGGAAAGCATGCGCCTCTTCGAGGTGCGGCGCGTCGGCCGGAATCGCCATCTGATCGAACCACATCAGCGCGCCTTCCTTCGGGATCACATAGGCGATGTCGACGCCCTGGTCCGCCTCGGCCGCGCGGTCGCGCGCCTGGAACAGATCGCCCGAGTAGCCGACGGCCATGCAGATGTCGCCATTCGCCAGCGCGTTGATGAATTCGGACGAATGGAATTTGCGGATATGCGGCCTGATGGAGAGCATCAGCTCTTCGGCCTTTGCGATGTCGTCCGGCGACTTCGAGTCCGGCTCAAGCTTCAGGTACCGAAGCGCCGTCGGAAGGATGTCCGTCGCCGAGTCGAGCACATAGACGCCGCACTGGGCGAGCTTCTCCATGTGTTCCGGCTTGAAGAAATAGTCCCAGCTGTCGATCTTCTCGACGCCCAGCACTTCCTGGATCTTCTTCGTGTTGTAGCCGATGCCTGTGGTGCCCCACATGTAGTTGATCGAGTATTCATTGCCCGGATCGTCGGCCGCGGTCTGCTTCAGCACGAAATCCCAGAGGTTCTTCGCATTCGGCAGCTTCGACTTGTCGAGCTTCTGGAACACCCCGGCTTCGATCTGGCGCGCCAGGAAGCTGCCTGTCGGGACGACGACGTCGTAACCCGTGCCACCCGCCAGCAGCTTCGTCTCGAGGATCTCGTTGGAATCGAAGACGTCGTAGACGACCTTGATGCCGGTTTCCTTTGTGAAATCTGCAATGATGGAATCGTCGATATAATCCGACCAGTTGTAGACATTGACAACTTTTTCCTGAGCACCGGCCGTCATGGCCGTCATCGCAACGACGGCCGTCGCGGCTGATAGCAAGAGCGCTTTGCGGATCATTTCATTCTCCTCTGCCTTCTCGATCCCCGGCTCGCACAGCGGTCCTTCACGGCCGGGTTGTTGGGGCAAAGCCTATTTACGTTTCCGCATTGCGACAAGCGCGAAAATGGCGATTCCACGTCCCAAAACCGTTATCGGGGAGCCGGAAATCCGGTCGTTCCGGGTTTCGCCGGCCGCGACTGACGCCACAGTTCGAGACCGATATGCGCAAGCAAGGCGAGGAAGATGACGACGCCGCCGATGATGGTGCGCGTCGACGGAACCTCGTTGTGCACGAGCCAGACCCAGACCGGTGAGAGCACTGTTTCCAGCGTGCCGATCAGCGCCGCGAACGCGGCCGGGATCAGCCGCGCGCCTGATGCGAAACAGGCAAGGCCGAGGCCGAGATTCAACGCACCGAACGCGAACAGGAGCGCACCATCGACGCCGCTCGTCGCGAATGTTGGCGCCTGCGTCGCGGCAAAAACCGCCGCGATCATCGTGCCCAGGCACGTCGCCGGCGTCATCCTGACATGGGCAAAACGGCGAGTGATCACGGTGGCGATCGAAAAGGCGAGCGCGATCAACAGCGCCAGTCCGTCGCCGATTGGCGAAACCTCGCCGGTGAAGGATTCCGAGACCATGATCGCGACGCCGGCAATCACCGCCCCGATCGCAATCCAGGTCGGAAGCGCGATCGTCTCGCGGAAGATCAGCCACGCCATCAGCGCCGCGATCAGCGGCACGCCAGCCTGCATCAGGACGATGTTGGCGACGGTGGTGTATTGAAGCGCGACGACGAACGATGTCGACGCGATGGCAAAGCACAATGCCACGGCAACACCCGGCAGGCCCATATTGCGAAAGAGCGCAATCGTCCCCCGCGCGCCGTCGCGCCAGAACATGAAACAGAGAAGGAAGATCGCGGCCCAGGCCGAACGCCAGAACACGATGGTCCAGCTGTCGTTCGCCTCCAGGAAGCGGGCGATGGCGCCGCCAAAACTCCAGACGAGCGCGGAGAGGAAGACGAGGCCATAGCCGAGACGTTCCTCGCCGCGATGGATCGCGGCCGGCGCTGCCGGTCGTTCAGTCGTGTCGGTCATCCGCGCAAGTCTCGAACAGGAACCGCAGCATATCCCCGCTGCCGGCCCCGCATTACTCAATGCGCGTCATGCAAGCGTGGTCCAATCATCCTTTCCGCTTGTGGCAAAGGCTGTCCAGCATCATCGCCGGCTTTGACGTCCGTCGAAGAGCCTTCGTGGCCAGGACCACCGACCGGCGTGGCGATAGAAATCGTCCTCCGAATGCCAGGAACGGCGCGGAGACCGGTGGTTTAACAGCAGCGTCAGAGCGAGTGTCGAGTCGAGCATGCGGGCCCTCCTATTTTCGATATCGAAAAGATAGGCGCGTAAACCGGCTGTTGAATGCAGGAAAATCGCGCGATACTTTTCATTTATGAAAAACGTGTCGTGGGACGATCTGCGGATTTTCATTCACGTGGCGCGTGGCGGCGGGCTGTCGGCGGCGGCTGCCGAACTCGACATCAGCCCCGCGACCGCGGGCCGCCGGATGCTGGCGCTCGAAGAAGCGGTCGCGCGGCCGCTCTTCATCCGGAAGCAGTCCGGTTACGAGCTTACCGGTGAGGGGCGCACGCTGCTGTCGAAGGCGCTTGCCATGGACGCCGGCGCCAAACCCATTGCCGACTGGCTCCAAGCAGAAGGCCAGCGCTCGGTGGTGCGCATTTCGGCCGGCACCTGGACGGCCAACTTCTTCGCCGCGAACATCTCGCGCCTCTGGACACCGGACGACCCCTTCCGCATCGCCTTCAAGACCACCGAAGCGCGGCTCGACATCGCCCACCGCGAGGTCGATATCGGCATGCGCAACCGCGAACCTGACGGCGGCAATCTGGCCTCGCGCAAGACAGGTGAAGTAGCCTATGCGCCGTTCCGCGCCCGCAACCATCCGACGCCGGGCCACGAGCCCTGGGTGGCGATCACGCCGGAAGATGCGGTCACCAACACAGCGAAATGGGTGAACAGCCAGGACGGCGCGACGATCGCCGCATGGGCGAATACGCCACGCACGCTCTACGATCTGATCCGCGCCGGCGTCGGCAAAAGCGTGCTGCCCTGTTTTGCCGGCGATCGCGATCCGCTACTGGAGCGCGCCGGCGATCCGATACCGGAGTTGCGAGAAGGGCAGTGGATCGTCATGCACAATGACGACCGTCACCGGCCGGACATCCGCACCGTCATCGAGCGCATGATCGCGCTGATCACGGCACACGCGCCGCTTTTCCACGGCGAGCGGCCGTTCGGGGACGGGTAGCGCCTAGCCCTTCACGTAACCTAGGCCTTCAACGATCTTGCCGTTGCGAACGCGCATGATGTTGACGCCGCGAACCCTCTCCGTCTCACCTTCGCCCCAGCGAAGCCGCCAGCGGATGATTCCGCGATCTTCGGCGGCCCAGATCTCCTCCGCCTCGAAGACCAGCTTTTCATTGGATGCGATCCCTCTCCAGAGATTGAGGCACGCCTCACGTCCTTCGTAGCGCGCTCCATCGGGAGCCGGCTCCGTATTTTCGAGAACGCAATCCTCTGCGATCAGATCGTCGAGCTCCTCGGGCAGATGCATCTGGAATGCACTGTTGAAGCGTTCCAGGATTCGGCGTGTCGCTATGCTGACGGCAGTCATTTTCGCACCTCTTTTGGCCTGGATTTGCTGGAGCGCGCTTTGGACTGCTTGGGCTTGCGCGAAAACAGGTCCTCGGCCACCTCGCTGCGGTAAAGTTTCACTTGGGCTTCTCGCGGTGTGAAGCGCGGCCCTCGCGCGATCTTGCGCCAGGCGTCCCACGACTGCTGGTCGCGCCAGCATTCGAAGATATTGACTCGCTCCGGATCGATGGTGTCCGCGCTGATCGACATGTCGAGACAGCCATCCTGCTGCATCGCTCGTGCGACCATCCCGGCGAACGCTGTTACCGAGGCGTCGCGCTTGCCTTTGTCGGTGCGCGTGTAGCCAGCAATGATAATCATGACCGTTTCTCCTTTGAGCTGCGTTTGGCGTTCCGCCCCGCCGGCATTGCCGCCGAAGCGAATGCGGCTAGTCCGGCAGCGGCGCCGCTTGGCCGGGCACTTTTGCGTACGCCAGGGCCTCGACGATGCGACCGGCACGGACGCGCATCAGACTGACGCCGCGAACCGATCCGCCATCTCCGAAGTGGAAGCGCCAGAGAATGTTGGCGCGGTCGCCCATGACGACGGTGTCCTCCACTTCGAATCGGTTGACCCGGTCGGCCGCCATGGCCTGCCAGAAGGCAAGATTCACCTCGTAGCCCTCGTAACGGGTCCCGTCCGGCGCCGGCTGAATCGATTCCATAACGCAATCCGGTGCGACCAGCTCTGCGAAGATCGACCGATCGTGGTCCTGAAATGCCTGGTTAAATCGGCGAATGACTTCGCTTGTTTCGTCCGTTTTCATGACCTTCTCCATACAGACAGGTCTGTCTATATCTTGTAATAGACAGACCTGTCTGTTAGAGTCAAGCGATGAAGCAAAAAAGGTCCCAAAGCCCGCGAGAAGCAGGCTCCGCACGCCAGCGGCTGCTCGATACCGCAACCCGCCTCTTCTACAAGAACGGCATTCATGCCGTCGGCATCGACCGCATTATCGCGGAGGCCGGCATTGCCAAGGCTACGTTCTACAACCACTTCCCGTCGAAGGATGATCTCGTCGTCGCCTACATCGAGGAGCAGGACCGGCTTGGACGGGCGGCGGTCGCGGCACTGCCAAAGCAGGCTCCGCGCAAGATGATCGGTGCCATCATGGGCCGCATCGGCGACGCCGTTGTCGGCGGCGGCTGGCGAGGCTGTCCATTTCTCAACGCCGCGTCCGAATACCCTGACGCCGCCAGCGCCGTGCGGCGCGCCATCGACGCGCGCCGCATATGGTATCACGGGATATTGCGCGACCTGCTCGAAGCGGACGGCGATCCCGCCTCCGCCACAACCGCTTCACTCCTCGTGGCGATGTCGGACGGACTCCTGGAAAGCGCCTATCTCGATGACCCGGAGAAAATCCCCGGCCTGGTTCGCGAGGGCGTCGAACGCCTGCTTCGCTCACGGTAACGGTAAGTAACCGGATAGAAGTTGCCGCCTCCCGCTCTATCTGTTCTTTTCATCCCAGGAGGTGCGGCATGAAAGCGGCATGGTACGAACGCAACGGCGCGGCGCGCGATGTGCTGACCGTCGGCGACATGGACATCCCCAATCCGCAACCCGGCGAAGTGCGGATCAAGATTTCCACCTCCGGCGTCAATCCGTCCGATGTGAAGGGCCGGCGCGGGCGGCCGCTGGTTGGGCCGCGCGTCATCCCGCACAGTGATGGCGCCGGCATCATCGATGCCGTTGGCTCAAACACGACGCACTCGCGTGTCGGCGACCGCGTCTGGCTGTGGAACGCGCAGTGGCAACGCGCCTTCGGCACGGCCGCTGAATACGTCTGCCTGCCGGAAGCGCAGGCCGTGCGGCTTCCCGAGAAAATCGATTTCGCCGCCGGTGCCTGCCTCGGCATTCCAGCGATGACCGCGATCCAAGCGGTGCGGCTGCTCGGGCCGGTCGGCGGCAAGACAATCCTCGTCACCGGCGCCGGCTCCTCGGTCGGACACTATGTGACGCAGATCGCAAAGCACAAAGGCGCGCGTGTTATCGGCACGGCGTCTGCCGCCAAGTCCGAACATGCGCGCGCCGGTGGCGCCGACTTCGTCATCGACTATCAGTCGAAGGATGTCGGCAAGGTCGTGAAGGAATTGACGCGCAACAAGGGCGTCGATGCGGTTATCGACATGGATCTTTCCACGACCGCGCCGATGATCGCGGATGCGGTCGTTGCGCCGCACGGTACGATCGTTGTTTACGGCTCCAACATACCCGGCGACATTCCGATCTCGTTTCCGGCGATGCTCTGGAACAGCTATTCGCTGAAGGTCTTCGTCGTGTACGAGCTCAAGGCAGAGGACCGCCGCGCCGTGATCAATGAACTCAGCGCGCTGCTCGACGCGCATGTGTTGAAACACAGCGTCGGCCCACGGTTCGATCTCAAGGATGTCGCGGTCGCGCACGAGGCCGTGGAGGGAGGCAAGGCTATCGGCAATGTCGTGCTCGACGTCGGCTAGCTACTGAAAATCGAACGCGCTCAGCCCCGTCACCATCTCGTCCAGACCGAGCGGCCGCGTGACCGGTGGTTCGGCGCGTGCCAGACAGCCTGTGCGTTCGCATAGGCGACAGGCCGGGCCGATTGCGGTGGCTGACGCGCTGCTTGCCTTACCGGCGAGCGCTCCCGCGGAAAGTGCGGCCGAATAGGCGATATCGTCCTTCAAGCCGATATCGCAGCCAAGCAGGATCGCCGTGCGGCGCGGCCTTTCGCTATAGGCGCCCTGCGGCCCCTCCAGCGTACGCGCGATCGTCAGGAACTCGGCGCCGTCCGGCATTTCCACCGCTTCGACCAGGATCTGACCGGGCTGAGCGAAAGCCGCATGGACCGGCAGTTTCGGGCATGCGCCGCCAAACCGCGCCTGCGGATAACCCTGCGCGCCGGCCTTGCGGAAACGATTTCCG
>DATJTE010000214.1:0-5001 GCA_035503715.1 Rhizobiaceae bacterium
CCCGCCGGAACGGGTTTCGCCCCCGATCTTCCCTGCCGTGCCCGAGGCGCAGGGGCCGACCTTCGTGCCGGGTGCGCCCAGTCTTGGCGCCGTCCCGAACCTGCCGCACGGCCCTGAGACGTTCCAGGACGGCGCCTCGCGCTGCGCCTTCCAGCAGGGCCTCAACAACGTCCCGGGCACCGCCAGCAGCGCCTATATGAGCGCCTGCCTTCGATAGCCGGTGCAGCGCGCGTCAATGCCGGTCCCCACCGCTTCGACCGCGCGGCTTGACAGGCAACTAAATGGTTGCATATTGTCGCCATGGATGCCGTTTTCAAAGCCCTGGCCGACGCGAGCCGCCGCGAATTGCTCGACCGGTTACGTGCCGAGAACGGTCAGACATTGAACGAGCTGTGCGCGCGGCTTGCCATGACACGGCAAGCGGTCAGCAAGCATCTCGCCATCCTGGAAAGCGCCAACCTCGTCGCCACGGTGCGACGGGGCAGGGAGAAGCTGCACTATCTCAATCCGGTGCCGATTCATGAGATCGGCGAACGCTGGATCGGAAAATTCGAGCGCGCGCGCCTTCAGGCGCTGAGCGACATCAAACGAGCGCTGGAGAAAGGTCAGGAGAGTGGCGATGAGTAAGCCCAAGTTCGTCTACGTCACCTACATTCGCACGACACCGGAGAAACTATGGGCGGCCCTGACCGATCCGCTAATGATCAAGAAATATTGGTTCAGCATCACGGCCGAATCCACATTCAAAGCCGGCTCGTCTTGGTGCCTCAAATTTGAGGATGGCCGGACGGCCGACACCGGCGAAATCCTGGAGTCCGACCCGCCGAAGCGGCTGGTGATCCATTGGCGCAACGAGTTCAAGCCGGAGCTGAAGGCAGAAGGATATTCGCGCTGCACGATGGAGATCGAGATGGCCGATTATTATCCGGATTTTGGCGGCAAGGCGGTGAAGCTGACTATTATCCACGAACTGGAAGGCGAGGGGACGAAGTTCATCGAGGCGGTTTCCGGCGGCTGGCCGAAGGTCCTGTCGAATCTCAAGTCGCTGCTCGAGACCGGCGACGTCGCGTTCAAGACGAAGTCCTGAAGTCATGGTCGATGTCAGCCAATTCAGGCCGAAGACGGTCTACGTGACCTACATCGCTGCGCCACCGGAAAAAGTATGGCAGGCGCTCATCTCGCCGGAATTCACCAGGAAGTATTTCTGGGATCGTACGGTCGAGATCGAGCCGAAACTCGGCGGCGCATTCGTGCTGCGCCTGCCGGACGGGCGGGCGAATGTACAGGGCAAGGTCATCGTCTGGGAGCCGCCGCGGAAGCTGTCGGTGACCTGGCAGGTCGTCTGGCCGGAAGACTTCCGCAAGTTGCCCGAATGCCTGGTGAGCTACGAGATTGCCCAGGCCGGCGCCGCGGTCCGCCTCACCATGACGGAATCCCACACCTGGGAGGTGCCCGAGGCGATCCTCTCCGGCGGCCGCAGCGGCTGGCCGGCGGTCCTGTCGAGCCTCAAAAGCCTATTGGAAACCGGCAAGCCGCTGGCGATCGCCATGGAGCCGCCGGCGGCGATGATCGAGGCGATCAAGCGGCTGAAATGATCAGCGCAAAGCGGCGTTGATCTTGTCGAGCGGGCCCGAGCCCGGGCACAGGTCCTTTTCGCCCAGCGTGTTGAGCGGCGCCGCGACCGTATTGAGATGGCCGTGCAGATCGGTCGCCTCCTCCTCGACATAGAGGAGCCCGGTGACGATCTGGCCTTGCGCGGCGTGGTGCTGGATGAAGGTCATGGCGGCGAGCCGGTCGTGGACGTCGTATTCGGAATTGAGCTTGCGCAATGCGAGCGTCGTGCCGTCATGCTGCTCGACATATTCGACCGTTCCCGGCGCGTAGTCGACATGGATCGGGTTGCGGCCGGAGATGAAATCGAGAAAGTTCACCGCGTCGTTGTGCTCGCGCACATAATCGTAGCTCTTGGTCGAGCCGGGATGATTGTTGAACGCCACACAGGGCGAGATCACGTCGATGAACGCGGCGCCCTCGTGTTCGATCGCCGCCTTGATGATCGGCACCAGCTGCTTTTTGTCGCCGGAGAACGATCGCGCGACGAAGCTCGCCCCAAGCTGCAGCGCGATGCCGACCATGTCGATGGCGCTGTCCGAATTGACCACGCCGCGTTTTGACTTCGAGCCGCGGTCGGCGGTGGCGGAGAACTGGCCCTTGGTCAGCCCGTAGACCCCGTTGTTCTCCACGATATAGACCATGTTGACGCCGCGGCGCATGCAGTGGGCAAACTGGCCAAAGCCGATGGACGCGGAATCGCCGTCGCCCGAGACGCCGAGATAAATCAGGTCGCGATTGGCGAGGTTGGCGCCGGTGAGGACGGACGGCATGCGGCCGTGCACCGAATTGAAGCCGTGCGAGTTGCCGAGGAAGTAGTCGGGCGTCTTCGACGAGCAGCCGATGCCGGAAATCTTCGCCACCCGGTGCGGCTCGATCGACAGCTCGAAGCAGGCCTCGATGATCGACGCGGTGATCGAATCGTGACCGCAGCCGGCGCATAGCGTCGAGATCTTGCCCTCGTAATCGCGCCGGGTATAGCCGAGCTTGTTCTTCGGCAGCTCCGGATGATGGAATTTCGGCTTGACGACGTAAGTCATGACACCACCTTCCGCAGCGGCGTGATTTTCAGGGCATCGAGATGGTCGCCGATGGCGCGGGCGATGAAGCGCGCGGTGATCGGCGTGCCGTCGTAATGCACGATGGGAACAAGCCGCACCGGATCGATGCTGAGCTCGTTGACGATCAGCGAACGAAGCTGGCTGTCGCGATTCTGCTCGACGACATAAACGAAGTCGTGCTCGGCGATGAAGCTCGGCACGCTGGAATGAAACGGGAAGGCGCGCAGCCGCAGCCGGTCGAGTTCATGGCCGCGGGCGCTCAGAAGCTCGATCGCCTCGTCCATGGCCGGCGAGGTCGAGCCGAAATAGATCACGCCGTATTTGGTCGGCTTGGCCGCGTTGGCCTGCAGCGGGCGCGGCACCAGATCCTTGGCCGTTTCGAATTTGCGCAGCAGCCGCTGCATATTGTCCTGATAGGCCGGCCCTTCTTCGGTATAGCGCGCATAGCGGTCGCGCGAGGTGCCGCGGGTGAAGAACGAGCCTTTGGTCGGATGCGTGCCGGGATAGGTGCGATAGACGATGCCGTCGCCGTCGACGTCGAGATAGCGGCCAAAATCGGCGCCGGCTTCGAGCGCGGCGGCGGTCATGACCTTGCCGCGGTCGTATTGCTTGGCGTCGTCCCATTTGAGCGGGCGGCACAGCCGGTGATTCATGCCAATATCGAGGTCAAGCATGAGGAAGATCGTGGTTTGCAGCCGGTCGGCCAGATCGAAGGCTTGCGCCGCCATCTCGAACGCTTCTGCCGGGTCCTCGGGGAACAGCAGGATATGCTTGGTATCGCCGTGCGAGGCGTAGGCGGCGCTGATGATGTCGCATTGCTGGGTGCGCGTCGGCATGCCGGTCGAGGGGCCCGCGCGCTGCACGTCCATGATCACCGCCGGAATTTCGGCGAAATAGGACAGTCCGATGAATTCCTGCATCAGCGAGACGCCGGGGCCCGACGTGGCGGTGAAGGCGCGGGCGCCGTTCCAGCCCGCCCCGATGACGATGCCGATCGAGGCCAGCTCGTCCTCGCCCTGAACGACGGCGTATTTCGCCTTTTTGGTCTCGGGATCGTGACGCAGCCGCTTGCAATGGGCGGTAAAGGCGTCCGCCAGCGACGACGACGGTGTGATCGGATACCAGGCGCATACCGTGGCGCCGCCATAGACGGCGCCGAGCGCGGCGGCGGAATTTCCCTCGATAAAAATGCGGTCGCCGACCTTGTCGGACTTCCGCACCTGCAGCCCGATCGGGCATTTCAGGTTCTGCAGCGCGTAGTCGCGGCCGAGATGCAAGGCGTGCACGTTGGAGGACAAGAGCTTTTCCTTGCCCTTGTACTGCTCGCCGATGAGCTTTTCGATCACCTTCGGATCGATGTCGAGCAGGCCCGAGAGCACGCCGAGATAGATGATGTTCTTGAACAGCTGGCGTTGTCGCGGATCGGTGTAGGTCGAATTGGTGATCGCGGTCAGCGGCACGCCGATCACCGTGATGTCGTCGCGGAATTTCGACTTCGGCATCGGCTTGGTCGAATCGTAGAGCAGATAGCCGCCGGGCTCGATCGAGGCGACGTCTTTGTCCCAGGTCTGCGGGTTCATCGCCACCATCATGTCGATGCCGCCGCGGGCGCCGAGATGGCCGGCCTCCGATACGCGCACTTCGTACCAGGTCGGCAGGCCCTGGATGTTGGAAGGGAAGATGTTGCGCGGCGAGACCGGCACGCCCATGCGCAAGATGGCTCGCCCAAACAGCTCGTTGGCGCTGGCGGAACCGGAGCCGTTGACGTTGGCGAAACGGATGACGAAGTCGTTTACGCTGCCGATTGGGTTCTGTGCTGGCATGCTTGTTCCGCGTGGGTCATGTCGATCAAATATTTTTGCATGTCCCACGCGCCGGTGGGGCAGCGCTCGGCGCAGAGGCCGCAGTGCAGGCAGACGTCCTCGTCCTTCACCATGACGCGGCCGGTCTTGAGGTCGTTGCCGATATAGAGATCCTGGCCGAGGTTCTTTGCGGGCGCCTGCAGGCGCTGGCGCAAATCCGCCTCTTCGCCATTGGCGGTGAAGGTGATGCAGTCCATCGGACAGATGTCGACGCAGGCATCGCATTCGATGCAGAGCTGGCCGGTGAACACCGTCTGCACGTCGCAGTTCAGGCAGCGCTCCGCCTCCTTCAGCGCCAGCTCGACATCGTAACCGAGTTCGACCTCCGCCTTGATGTCGCGCAGCGACACGACCTTCTCGCGGTGCGGCACCCGGTAGCGCTTATCCGGCGCAATCTCGTTGTCGTAGGACCATTCGTGGATGCCCATCTTCTGGCTGGACACGGATACCTGCGGCGCCGGCCGCTC
>DATJTE010000215.1:0-4098 GCA_035503715.1 Rhizobiaceae bacterium
CTTCAATGAGAGAATGGCGGCGTTGGTCTCCTCGCGGCGTACATACCCCTCGTACTGCAGTTTCTCGGCAGAAGTCAGAAGCGACGGATCGATCACCGAAGCTCCCATGGCCGTCCGGATCTGGCGCATGGACTTTCGAACCGCGTCGAGAAAGGCGCCGCTCGCGTTTTCCATCAAATGCCACCGGTCAGCGACCTGGATCGCATGCGGAAGCGCCCGTTGGGCAGCGACCGCGTAGCCGCCTCCACGATCCCGGGCGACGATGCAGATCTGCGATTGCTGCGCCAGCCAGGCCTCAGCCGTAGCTGCCTCCCGATCCGGCAGGAGAGCGATTGTCGCGTGTCGTTCGAGGTCGCAGACCAGCATGCCGTAGCGGTGGTTGCGTCGCCAAGCCCAGTCATCGATGCCGACAATCGCAGGCGGAGGACAGGTCCGAGGTCCCCGCCGCCGAACCATGCGCAACAGCGTGTCGTTGCTCACCACGACGTTGAGCCGGCGGGATAGAGAGGCAGCCGGCCTCCGGCCAAGCGCGATCGCGAGGCAGTGCACGACATCATCGAGCCGGTTCGTCCGTCTCGCTCTTGGTTCGACGGCGTCAAACCGTTCGGCAAAGATCCGTCGCGTACAAGCCGCAGCGTCACAGAAGAAGCGGCGGGTCTGCAAAATCAGCGCTATTCGCACGCCGGTGGCCGGAAGATCCGCCAGCCGTCTCCGGTACTGGCTGTGCACGCGGCCACAAACGCATCCGCAAATCGGGCAGCGGCAAACAGACGCCGAGCCTCTTATCGCGATCACGAAGCCGTCGCCGTCTCTCGTCGCGCTCTCAACCACGAATCCGCGCGGAACAAGCTCCGAAACGTCAAATCCCTCCATCGGCCTGATCCCCAGCCCGAATCAGAGCCAAACCGGCGCCTCGAATTCATCAAATGTGAGTCAGACCCAATTTTGCACGCCGAAACACAACGCCCGTTTTGAGGAAAATCGCGGCGCCATTGACAAGCGCGGCGCGATCCTCCTCGTCCGTGGCCTCGGGATGGCGAGGCCGAGGCTGCTGAGCGAATAGTCGATGGCGATGAGCGGGCGACGGCTGACGGACCCGTGCAGTGGGACGTGAGCAGCGGCGACAATGTCTTCCTCCTGGGTATCCCGCCTCCTGAAGGACCGAGCGACGGCGGGCCATTGCCTCGATAGCATTGTCGCAAGTGCGCTCGTACTCTGGAAGATTTACCGCCATAATAGCGACGATCAGACCCCTTCCCACCGCTCTCCAGCCAGGATGGCGAGCGCGCGCTCGGAGGTCCTGTCGAACAGGACCAGCCGCTCGGGTCGCAGCCGAATCCAAGCCTTCTCACCTCGCTCATGGGACTCACTCGACGTCACCACAGCGATCAGGGGCTCGCCGTCCGCAGTGGTTTGGACGTCCTTGCCGAACCGCAAAACGATGTTGTTGACGTAGCCCATCGGCTCAACAAGTTCGATCTCCGCGGGCACGGCCTCAGCATGCGCCTCGGTCAGCACGGCAATCGCCTCCGGGCGCACTCCAAGGATCAGCTGGGTCCCCGCGGGTCCGAGGCGATGAAACACGTCGTCCGCCACAGGAAGGAGAATGGACCCCAGGGGCTTCTCGCTCCCCGTGAGCCGGATGGCGAGCAATCCTGCGAGATTCTGAACAGAGACGTTGAGCAGATTGACCGAGGGGGTTCCTATGAATTTTGCAACAAACACGTTACGCGGACGATCGTAGATCTCTTGCGGCGTGCCGACCTGGATAAGATTCCCCGCATTCATGACCCCGATGCGATTTGAAAGGACGAGCGCCTCGGCCTGATCGTGGGTCACATAAATGGTTGTGACGCGCAAGGTCTCGTGAAGCTTTTTGAGCTCGGTGCGTGTGCGTTCGCGCAGCTTGAGATCCAGATTACTGAGCGGCTCGTCCATCAAGAAAATGTTAGGCCGGCGTATCAATGCTCGCCCCAGGGCCACGCGCTGGCGCTGCCCCCCAGAAAGCTCTCCAGGCTTGTTGTCAAGTAGCAAGGTTATATCGAGCATGCGCGCGACGTTCTGAAGGCGCTCTTCAATTTCCGCGCGCGAAACCCCTTTTATCTCAAGGTTGAGTCCGAGATTTCCACGTACCGTCATATGCGGATAGAGCGCATAACTCTGAAACACCATAGCGACGTCGCGTTTCCGCGGATGCGTGTCAGTGAAATCTCGGCCGCCGATGAAGATCTTGCCCGCCGAAGGAGTTTCGAGCCCTGCAATCATGCGCAGAGTGGTGGTCTTGCCGCACCCCGATGGCCCAAGCAGTGTGAAGAATTCACCGTGCTCGACATCGAGATTGATGCCGTTGACCGCGATGAAGCCAGAAGGATAGACTTTCTGCACGTTCTGCAATCGCAACGTCATCGCTGTCGCGCCGTCACGCTCGGTTATTTCACCGCGCCGAGCGTCAAGCCGCGAACGATATGGCGTTGCAGCAGGAACACGACGACGAGCATCGGCACCACCTGGATCACCACCGCGGCGCTCAGCGTGCCCCATAGGACTGTGTAAGGCTCCACAAACTTTGCGATCGTGACGGGGACGGTGACCGACTTGAAAGCCGTGAGCATCAGGGCCATCAGGTATTCGTTCCACATGAACACGAACGTGAAGATTGCGGTGGAAGCAATGCCGGGCATCACAACCGGAACGACGACGCGCAAGATGATCTGCAACCGCGTAAGGCCGTCCAGGAGCGCGGCCTCCTCCAGCGCGACCGGAACGTCGGCGAGGAAACCGCGCATCATCCAGATCGCGAAAGGCAGATTGAAGGCCACGTAGATGAGAATCATGCCGACGTAGGTGTCGAGAAGGTTCAGGTCCTGCCAAAGAATGTAGAAGGGGATGGCCACCGCGATCGGCGGCAAGAACCGCAGCGATAGAATCCAAAGAGCGATCTGCTTTTCGCCGGGCACCTTCATCCGGGCAAGCGCGTAGCCGGCGGGAACCCCGAGCACGAGCACGACGAAGCAGCTCACGAATGTGATCACCAAGCTGTTCATCAGCACCCGAGCGAAATCGAACTTCGTGAAGAGTTCCCGGTAGTTTTCGGCAGTTGGGGAGAAAATGAAGCTCGGGACGGCGCTGTTGATCTCCTTGATTGGCTTCAGCGAGGTGAGGACAATCCAATAGACGGGGAAGAGCCAAAGGCCGACCACAAATGCGGCGGCTAGCTTGGGCCAGGACAGACCGCTTCGCGCGACGCGCGGGAAGGCGCGCTCACTGGTCAAAACGGAAGAGACCGCATGCCAACCAGTCATGACGTTAGCCCGTCCTCGACAGGAAGCGGAGGAATATGACGACAAGGACGTTCACGATCACCAGGGTGACCCAAGCGATCGCCGATGCTGACCCCATGTTGCCCGAGGAAAAGCCGGTGACATAGCTTAAGATGCTTAGAACCTCCGTGGTTGAACCCGGGCCGCCGCGGGTCATTACGAAGACCAGATCGAACATGCGGATCGAGTCGATCAGTCTGATCAGGACCACGACAAGGAGCACGGGCCGAATGAGGGGCAGCACGATGCGCCACAGCTTTTGCCACTCGGTCAGCCCGTCGAGTTCGGCGGCTTCGATCACCTCCGTCGAAAGCGACTGCATGGCGGAGAGCAGAATGAGCGCGACGAAGGGAGTCCATTGCCAGACGTCAGTGAAGATCACCACTGGAAGCGCCCAGGTCACGCTCACCGTCCAGTCCGCGGTGGGTATATGCGCGCTTCGCATGAGATAGGTCAGCAATCCGTACGTCGGCGCGAAAATGTAGCGGAACGTCAGCCCCATCGCCACCGGCGAGATCAGCACGGGAATGATCAGGAGCGTGCGCAGGATGTTCGCTCCTCGCATCTTGCGATCGAGTAGAGCCGCAATCGCAAACCCCAGAATCAGTTCAATGATGACAGCCGCCGCCGCGAAGGTCAGCGTGACTTTGAGGCTCTCCTTGAAGACGTCCGAGTCAAGAAGATCGGTGAAATTGTCGAATCCGGCGAAGGAAGTGAGGTCGCGCCGATACAGAGAATAATTGTGGAGCGCGATCCACAGCGAATAGATCGTCGGATA
>DATJTE010000216.1:0-11783 GCA_035503715.1 Rhizobiaceae bacterium
TGGTCTCGACGCGGACCGAGAAACCTTCCTCTTCCAGCATGCTTCGGACGATTGCCGCGCATTGCTCCGGCTGGTGACCGTCCCAGCCGCCCCAAACGATCATAGCATCGCGCATCATCTATCCTGCCTTACGCCCAACCACCGTCGACAATGAAATCCTGACCGGAGATCATGCGTGAATCGTCGGCGCCGAGGAAGAGGGCCATGCGCGCAATGTCCTCAGGCATGACGCGGCCGGCGAGTGTCTGGCCGGCATCGATCGCCGCATTCGCTTCGTCATTGATCCACAGATCCAGTTGGCGTTTGGTCATGACCCAGCCCGGCACCAGCGTGTTGACGCGGATGTTGTGCTTGCCGAGATCGCGGCCGAGCGAACGGCTCATGCCGTGCATTGCCGATTTGGAGGCGGTGTAGGCCGGCATGTTGCCGGTATTGATCATCCAGGAAATCGAGCCGAAATTGACGATCGATCCGCCGCCGGCCTTGATCATGCCGGGCGCTACAGCCTGGATGGCGAAGAAGCTGTGCTTCAAATTTACCGCGATGCGCTCGTCCCAATAATCCGGCGTGACCTCGCGCCAGTCGTGCCGCTGGTCGTGCGCGGCGTTGTTGATCAGCACGCGGCAGGCGCCATGCGCCTTGGCGAAGTCGGCGATCGCGGCGCGGTAGGCTTGCGTATCGGTGACGTCGCAGCGAATGAATTTCGCCTTGGCGCCGCTCTTGACCAACCTGGCGGCCAGCGCATTGCCCTCCTTCTCGGCGATGTCGACGAAGCCGACTTTCGCACCCTCCGCCGCATAGGCGCGAACGATCGCCTCGCCGATTCCCGACGCGCCGCCGGAGACGATCACTGGTAGGTTCTTCAAGCCGGGATAGCGGGCATAGACAGGCTTTTTTGCCATGAGGATCCTCGGAAAATCAGAGCGCTTTTACGGACAGGGTCGAGGGCGTGTCCAGCTTTAGCGGATTGCGCAGCGGCAGGCCAAAGTCGGGCGCCTCGATTTCGAACACATCGCCGGCCTGCGTCTTTATGCCGTCGGCGAAAGACAGCGTCGCGGTACCGAACATATGCACATGCACGTCACCCGGCTGGCGGAAGACGTCGTACTTGAAATGGTGGTGTTCGAGATTGGCGATCGTGTGGGACATGTTCGCTTCGCCGGAGAGGAACGGCTTCTCCCAAAGCGTCTCGCCGCCCCGAAGGATGCGCGACGTGCCACGCACATCGGCAGGCAGATCGCCGATCAGGATTTCGGGTCCGAAGGATGCGTTCCTGAGCTTCGAGTGCGCGAGCCAGAGATAGTTGACCCGCTCGGTCACATGATCGGAGAACTCGTTGGCAAGCGCGAAGCCAAGGCGAAACGGCTGGCCGTCCTCGCCGATGATATAGATACCGGCGATCTCGGGTTCCTCGCCCGCATCGTCCGCGAAGGCCGGCGATACGAGCGGCGCGCCGGGCGCCACCGCCATCGTACCATTGCCTTTGTAGAACCATTCCGGCTGCACGCCGGCCGCACCCTTGGCCGGCTTGCCGCCCTCGAGGCCCATGCGGAACATCTTCATGGAATCAGTCAGCGTCTCGTCGCCGCCTTCCAGCTTCTTGTGCATCGCGTCGCGTGCCGCAGCCGAGCCGAGATGGGTGAGGCCGGTTCCCGTGAGGTGCAGATGTGCGGGATCGGGATGGCTGACCGGATTGCGCATGCGGCCTTCCCGCCACGCGACTCTGATGTCGAGATCGCCGTCGAAGCCCTTCGCCTCCGCGAGCCCGACCAGACCCACGCCTTTGCGCGCCGCTTCGGTCGCCAGCGCATAAACGCTTTCCGCGCCTTTCACTGTCCGCGCGGTCTCGCCATCGCGCAGTACCACGCGGACCTTACCCGCTTCGATGATCTCTGAGATAAGCATTGGCACCCTTTGCACATGCGCGCCGCCCGACGGCGGGTGAGTATTTGTGCGATTTGTCTGGCAAATGCAATTCCCTTACCGGGACTGCACTGGACCTATTGGCTAGACTTGCGTGTTCATACAAATTCGGCAAAAAGCGCCGCTCCGTCATGCAAGATGCGTGGCAGATGTGATTCCGCGAGTAAACCGGGCGTCCGCCCGTGTCGCGATGGACCAGGAAGATGTCCGCGATCGAGGCAGGCGTTACTGCGCCGGCAAATCCCTGGCGCGACGAGATTCGCGCAATGCTGCAGTTGAGCTGGCCGATGGTTCTGACGAACATCGCCCAGGTGGCCATGACTGCGACCGACGTGATGATCATCGGCAGGCTCGGCGCGGGACCGCTGGCCGCCAGCGCGCTTGGCGCGAACCTCTATTTCGCGCCGATGATCTTTGGCCTCGGCCTGATGCTCGCGACCTCGCCGATGCTGGCCGTCGAACTCGGCCGGCGGCGCACCTCCGTGCGCGATTTGCGCCGCACGGTGCGGCAGGGCTTCTGGATCGGCATCCTAGTCGCAATCCCGATCTGGCTGCTCTTGTCGCAGACGGAAACGATCCTGCTTTCGATGGGCCAGAATCCTGTGCTCGCCGAGCAGGCCGGGATCTACATCGGCACGCTGAAATGGGGCCTGCTGCCCTTCTACTTCTACATCGTGCTCCGCTCGTTCATTTCTGCGCTCGAACGGCCGCGCTGGGCGCTCGTCGCCGCCTTCACCGCCGTCGTGGTCAATGCGATCGGCAACTATCTGCTGGTCTATGGCAGTTATGGTTTTCCGAAGCTCGGGCTTGCCGGCTCTGGAATCGCCACGAGTTTTTCTAATACGCTGATGTTTCTGGTTCTTGTGGCAGTCGTTCTGCTCGACCGCAAGTTCCGCCGCTACCGGCTGTTCGGCCGCTTCTGGCGCGCCGACTGGCCGCGCTTTTTTGCGCTCATCAAGCTTGGCGTGCCGATCGGCGGCATCCTGATCTTCGAGGTCGCCCTGTTCAACGGCGCGGCGCTGCTGATGGGGCTGATCAACACGGAATCGCTCGCCGCGCACCAGATCGCCATCCAGATCGCGTCGATCAGCTTCATGGTGCCGATGGGCTTGAGCCAGGCGGCGACGGTTCGGGTTGGCCTTGCCTTCGGCGCGGGCGACCAGCAAGGCATTACACGCGCCGGCTGGACTGCCTTCGTGCTCGCGATAAGCTTCATGACCTGCACGGCACTGCTGATGCTCGCCATTCCCAGGTTTTTGATCGGCGGCTTCATCGACCTCGCCGATCCGGCGAACCAGGCGGTGGTCGTGCTGGCCGTGTCTTTCCTGGCCTTTGCGGCGCTGTTCCAGATTTTCGACGGCGCACAGGCCGTCGGTATCGGCATGCTGCGCGGCCTGCAGGACACGACGATCCCGATGATCTATGCGGCTGTCGGCTATTGGCTGGTTGGCATGCCAGTCGGCGTTGCCCTCGGTTTCTGGTTCGGCCTCGAAGGCAGCGGCATCTGGCTCGGCCTTTCGGCGGGCCTGGCGGTGGTCTCGGCGCTGGTGCTGGTGCGCTGGCTCAGGCGCGACCGGCTCGGGCTCTTTCGCGCACCCGCCGTAAATCCGTGAGATAGGTGTTCTCCTCGGCCGATGCGCGATAAGCGCGGCGGTCGAGATCGGCAATGAGCAGCGCTTCCCCCTCCGCTGGCGCCTCGGCGAGCATCGATCCGTCAGGCGCGGCGAAGCCGGACAGTCCCGCGTAGCGGAAACGCTCATCCGCGCCGCAATGGTCGACATAGGCGACAAAAATCTGGTTCTCGAAGGCGCGCACCGCGATCATCTTGCGCGCAATCAGTTCGGCATGATCGCTCGCCGGAAGGGCCGTCGGCACCATGATGCCATCAACGCCGGCTTCCGCGAGGCGGCGCACATTCTCTGGGAACTCGACGTCGTAGCAGATGAGAATGCCGAGCTTCATGCCGTCGATCTCGACGATCGTGTTTGACGGCTCGCCCGGCACGAACAGGTTGCGCTCGTAATCGCCGTAGAGATGCGACTTGCGATAGACGGCCTGTCGTTCGCCATCGGTGAATAGCGCGCTGTTGTAAATCGTGTCGCCGTCGCGCTCGGCGAAGCCCATGATGATGGCGATGCCCGTTTCGCGCGAGAGCTGCGCAAGCTTCGTGGCAAGATCGCCGTCGAATGCTTCCGCATATCGCGTCACATCCGGCCCGGCGCCATAACCGGTATGCGCGAGTTCCGGCGTGACAAGCAGCGTGGCGCCGGCGGCTGCCGCCTCGCGCGCCGCTCGTGCAATCCGGTCAAGATTGGCGCCCGGATCGCCGGCTGTCGCCTGCATCTGGAGCGCGGCGATCTTCATTTCTTCAACGAAGCGCTGAAACAGACGAGGCTCAGGATTTCGAACAGCATGTGCGCCCCGGCATGCGCGGTGTTGTGCGTGGCGTCGTATTGCGGCGCGACCTCCACCACATCGCCGCCGACGAGGTTCACGCCCTTGAAACCGCGCAGCAGTTCGATCGCCTCGCGCGTCGTCAGACCGCCGACCTCGGGCGTGCCGGTGCCCGGTGCAAAGGCCGGGTCAAGGCTGTCGATGTCGAACGACAGATAGGTCGGGCCGTCGCCGACGACCTTCCTCGCCTTTTCGATGATCGCCGGGATACCCATCGCGTCGATCTCCTCGGCGTGGATCACGGTCATGCCGGAGTCGTAGGAGAACTCCCACAAATATTCGGACGGTCCGCGAATGCCGATCTGGATGGTGCGGGTTGGATCGAGCACGCCGTCGAGCACGGCGTTTCGGAACGGCCCGCCATGGTGGAACTTGGTGCCGTCGAACGCGCCGCTCGTGTCGCAATGCGCATCGATATGGATCATACCGACCGGCTCTTTCCTGCCGACTGCTTTCAGGATCGGGTGCGTAATCGAATGATCGCCGCCGACGGAGAGCGGAATGACGCCCGCTTCGACGAGCTGTCCAATGCGCAGCTCGATATCGTCATGGCTCTGCTCCAGCCGGTATCGGCTGCCGAACGGCACGTCGCCGATATCGGCAACACGCAGCTCTTTCACGGGCGCCACTTCGAGCACGTGATTGTAAGGGCCGATGCGGTCGATGGCGCGCAGTGCGCGCGGGCCGAAGCGCGATCCGGAACGGTTGGTGACGCCAAGATCCATCGGCATGCCGAGCAGCGCTGCCTGGAGGTCGCCGAAATCCGGCTTTTCCCAGTCGATCTGGCGATAAGGCGCGGAGAGGAAGGTCGGCAGGCCGGCATAGGGTGCGACACGAGTGCCGGTCTTGGAGAAGATCTTGTCTGCGACTCGGCGGAACTTCGGGTCGAAAATGTCGTTGCCACCGCCTTCGCTGTATCTGCTGCGCAGTGCGTCGAGCTTCGCTTTGTCGATCCCCATCGTGTCCTCCTCGAATTTTGCGCGGGATAGTCGCGGCTGTCCCGCCAAAAGGCAATCGCTGCCGCCAAGGCCCCTGGCGATTTTCCGCCGCCAGACGCAGCCCTTGCGTTGGGGCAGAACTCGCGGCATCAGAACGATGGGAGGATTGCCGTGACCCCCTTCGTCTTCAACACGACGCCATCGATCGTTTTCGAGAACGGTTCCGCGAAAAAGCTGGCCGCCATCTTGCGCGGGCGGCTCGGCGCGAAAATCCTGTTCGTCACTGATCCCGGCCTGCGCTCGCTTGGCCTTTGCGATCCGGCCCTCGCGTCGCTCACGGACGCGGGCATCGAGGTGACCGTCTTTGACTCCGTGGAAGCCGACCCATCGCTGGCGACGCTGATGAAGGCGGTTGCAACCGGCCGTTCGGCAAGCGCCACCGGCGTCCTCGGCTTCGGCGGCGGCTCGTCGCTCGACGTGGCCAAGCTCGCGGCCTTGCTGCTCGGTTCCGGCGAAGACCTTGATCAAGCCTGGGGCGTGGGCAATGCGAAAGGTCCGCGCCTGCCGCTGGCGCTCGTGCCGACGACATCCGGTACCGGCTCCGAGGTGACGCCAGTCTCGATCATCACCGTCGGCGAGGAGGAGAAGCGCGGCGTGTCCTCGCCGCTGAACCTGCCGGATATCGCGATCCTCGACTCGGAGCTGACACTCGGCCTTCCACCGGCGATCACCGCCGCGACCGGCGTCGATGCCATGGTGCACGCAATCGAGGCCTACGCTTCGAAAAGCGCGAACAACAATCCGCTGTCGAAAATGCTGGCGAAGGAAGCGCTGCGCCTGCTCGGCGCCAACATCGAGACGGCTGTCTTCGACGGCAAGAATGTTGAGGCACGCTCTGCGATGCTGCTCGGTTCGATGCTCGCGGGACAGGCCTTCGCCAATTCGCCGGTCGCGGCGGTGCACGCGCTCGCCTATCCGATTGGCGGCACGTTCCATGTACCGCACGGCCTGTCCAACGCGCTGGTTCTGCCGCATGTACTGCGCTTCAACGCGCCGGACGCTGCGCATCTCTACGCCGAGATTGCGAGCGATGCGTTTCCAGTGCTCGGGGCCGAGCAGGGCACGCAAGGCCGCTGTGCAGCTTTCATTGAAGAACTCGCCGGCCTTTCGGCGAGGCTTGGGCTGAAGACGAGGCTGCGCGAGGTCGGCATTGGTGAAGAACATCTCGGCAAGCTCGCCACAGATGCAATGAAGCAGCAGCGTCTGCTGGTCAACAATCCGCGCGACGTGCTCGAAGCCGACGCGCTGGCGATCTACAGGGCGGCGTGGTGATGGCCGATCGCCCGACGCCTTCCTCTCGCTCGGACTACAAGACGTTCCGCACGATCACGACGCGCTGGATGGACAATGATCCTTATGGCCACATGAACAATGTCGTGCATTACTCGCTGTTCGACACGGCAGTGAATGGCTGGCTGATCGAAGGGGGTGCTCTCGACATTCACCATGGCGACCAGATCGGCCTCGTTGTGGAAACCGGCTGCCGCTATTTCTCTGAACTCGCTTTTCCGGATATCGTCACTGTGGGCATCCGCGTCGCAAAGCTCGGCTCGTCCTCCGTCCGCTACGAAATCGCCCTGTTCCGGAACGACGAGGATCAAGCGGCTGCGGAGGGGTTTTTCGTGCACGTCTATGTCGATCGCGCCACCCGTCGGCCAAAACCGCTCGGCAAAAAACTCCGAGGTTTACTCGAAGGCGTCGCCGTCTGAGGACTTGCCGGCCTTGCCGAGCCGCATCCACGCTTCATTTCTTGTCGGGCCAAGGCTGCACATGGCCGGTCCAATCGGCTATGACGGCGTCTGCCTGGCAGGTTCGAGGCGCCGAGGAGCGGCATCGCTATGACCACAAAGACCGATATCGCGAAGCGCGTCTACGATCACACTTGGAAGCTCGATCCGATCGTGCGCAGCCTGCTCGACACCGATTTTTACAAACTTCTGATGCTGCAGATGATCTGGGGCCTCTACCCCAAGGTCGAGGCGACTTTCTCGCTGATTAATCGCACCAAGACGGTGAGGCTTGCCGACGACATCGACGAAGGCGAGCTGCGCGCGCAGCTCGATCATGCCCGCACAGTCCGCTTCACCAAGAAGGAGATGATCTGGCTGGCTGGCAACACCTTTTACGGCCGCAAGCAGATTTTCGAGCCGGAGTTTCTGGCCTGGCTCGCCGACTTCCGCCTGCCGGACTACGATCTGCGCAAGACCAAGGACGGGCAGTACGAGCTCGAGTTCCCCGGGCCGTGGATGTACACGACGCTGTGGGAAATTCCGGCGCTGTCGATCGTCAACGAGCTGCGCTCGCGCTCGGCGATGCGCCACTACGGTCCCTTCGCGCTCGATGTTCTCTACGCACGCGCCAAGGCGAAGATGTGGGCCAAGACCGAGCGGCTGCGGACGCTACCTGACATCCGCATCTCGGATTTCGGCACGCGTCGTCGCCACTCTTTCTTCTGGCAGCGCTGGTGTGTCGAGGCGCTGAAGGAGGGTATCGGCAACGCCTTCACCGGCACGAGCAACGTCAAACTTGCCATGGACAATGACCTCGAAGCGCTGGGCACCAACGCGCACGAGCTTCCGATGGTGCTGGCCGCGTTGACCAAGACCGACAAAGAGCTGCTCGCGTCGCCCTACAAGGTGCTGCAGGATTGGCAGCGCTACTACGGCGGCAATCTTTTGATCGTCCTGCCGGATGCATTCGGCACGGCTGCCTTCCTGCGCGACGCGCCGGACTGGGTCGCCGATTGGACCGGCTTCCGTCCCGACAGCGCGCCGCCGATCGAAGCGGGCGAACGTATCATCCACTGGTGGAAATCCAAAGGCGTCGACCCCAAGCAGAAGCTTCTGATCTTCTCGGACGGGCTCGATCTCGAAACGATCGAGCAGACCTATCGCCACTTCCGTGGCAAGGTGCGCATGACCTTCGGCTGGGGCACCAATCTGACGAATGATTTCGAGGGCTGTGCGCCGGACGACAATCAGAGCCTCGACTCGATCTCGCTTGTCGTGAAGGTGACCGAGGCGAACGGCAAGCCGGCGGTGAAACTCTCCGACAATCCCGCCAAGGCAACCGGCGATCCGAAAGAGATCAAGCGCTACATCAAAGTGTTCGGCAACGAGGCGCGCGTCGAACACGCGGTGTTCGTGTAGTTCGACGCCACGGTGAGCGAGCTTCGGCAAACACACGCTTTTGTCCTCGCGTCCTGCAGTCTTGGCTGGACAACGGCCGCTGCCCTCGCTCACGCTTCCGACCGCGGCTTCGTGCTGCTTCTGCCGACAGGCTATTATCTCACCGGCGGCGCGCTCGCTGTCGCCGCGAGCTTCATCGCACTGCTCCTCGTTCCTCCAGCGCTGCTGGCGCGGATCGCCCGCCAGCGGCTTCAGCTTTTCGCCTTCAGAGATCGGCTGCGCTTCCTGTCAAGTTTCGCTGGATTCCTTGTCCTGCTCGCACTGATCGTTGCGGGCTTTGTCGGCAGCCGCGACCCGCTCTCCAATCCGCTCCCGCTGACGGTCTGGACCTTGATGTGGATCGGCCTGACCCTGATCCAAGGGCTGTTCGGCGATCTCTCGTGGTGGATCAATCCGTGGTACGCGCCAGCACGAGCGATCCGCGCACTTCTTGGCCGTACGCAGGTCAGCTCCTTGCCAGCATCAATCGCCTATTGGCCGGCTGTCGTGCTGTTCTTCTGCTTCGCCTGGTTTGAGCTGATCTATCCGGCGCCCGACGACCCATTCCGGCTTGCCTATGCTGCGGCCGTCTATTTCCTCATCAACCTCGTCTGCTGCGTAGTCTACGGAGCCGACCGCTGGCTCACGCAGGGCGAGTGCCTATCCGTTTTCTTCTCCATGATCGCGCGATTCGGCATCCTTGATTGGAGCGGTGGCCGCCTTGCGCTCCGCTGGCCGGGAGCGAAGCTTCGCGACACCGAGCCACTGCCGCTGAGCGGCGTGCTGTTCCTACTCCTGGCGCTCGCGTCTGTCTCCTTCGACGGCCTGTCGAAGACGTTCCTCTGGCTCGGATTGAATGGGTTCAACCCGCTCGAATATCCTGGCCGCACAGCACTGACCGCGACGAACACAACCGGCCTTGTCCTGACATTCGTGATGCTGTCGGCAGCGTTCTTCGGTTCGATCTGGCTCGGCGAAAAACTGCCTGGCCGAAATCGTACCTTGGAAGCCGCTTCGACGCTTGTCTGGTCGATCGTGCCGATCGCGCTCGCCTATCATTTCTCGCACTACCTGACGGCGCTCACCGTCAACGGCCAATATGCGCTGGTGGCGCTCTCCGATCCGTTCTCGCTCGGCTGGAACCTGTTTGGCACGGCCGACAATCAGGTCAGCGCCGGCATTGTGATGGGGTCTGACTCGGTGTGGGTGCTGTGGAACCTGCAGGCCGGTGCAATTATCGGCGGGCATATCCTCGCCGTCGCGGCGGCGCGGCTTCTCGCCGGCCGCCTCCCGGAAACATCGCGTCCGTTCCTCGCCGAGCTGCCGCTGACGGTGCTGATGATCGCCTACACGGTGTTCGGCCTGTGGCTCCTGTCGACACCGACCGCCGCTTGAAAAATTCGCGGCGCGGCAATTCTATTGCCACCTCTCCGGATTGATGATTTAGTTTGTACACAAGCGATTTTTCGCCGCCGCCACAGGCAGGCGGACGGCGGTTTTCCAGACTGTTCAAAGACAACAAACAGGGGAACCGGCATGACTGAAACTCGCAACTCCAGGAAGATTATCGGCTCCAAACTCACCCGCCGCACGGCGCTGAAAGGACTTGGCGCGGCCGCTGGCCTTGGCCTCGCGCCGGGCTATGTGCGCTATGCGCAGGCGCAGAGTTCCGCGCCGATCAAGATCGGCTTCCAGTGCCACCGCACCGGTATCGGTGCCGCCTATGGCCGCTGGTACGAGAAGACCTCCGCCGCTGCAGTCAAGGCGATCAACGATGCCGGTGGCGTCAACGGCCGTCCGTTCGAGCTGGTCATCGAGGATGACGGTACCGATCCCGGCCGTGGCGCCGAGGTCGTCGGCAAGTTCGCGACGCAGCATGGCTGCGATGTCGCGTTCGGCACGCTGTTCAGCCACGTCGTGATCGGCTCCGCGCCGGCTGCCGGCGAGAACAAGATCCCGTATTACGTCGTGAGCGAAGGCCATCACGTCGCCTCCACCAAGCTCAACCGTTACTGCTTCCAGCCCGGCATCACAGACGTGAAGAGCCAGGTGCAGTCGATGGCACCGTGGATTGCAGGCAATGTCGGCAAGAACGTCACGATGATCTTCCCGGACTTCGCCTTCGGTCACGATCACCGCGACTATTTCACGCCGGCGATCGAGGCGCAGGGCGGCAAGGTGCTGGCGCACATTCCGATCCCGCCGACGGAAGCGTCGTTCACGAAATACTTCCCGCAGATTCCCGCCGAGACCGAGGTTCTCTACCACGTCATGGTCGGCCCGGCCGTGCTCACCTTCGTCAAGGAACTCGGCGAATTCTACGGCTCCAACCGTCCGCAGCTTTTCGGCTTCATCGACTCGCTCGAAGCGGTCGACATGGCGAGCCCCGGCCTCGAATTCCTCGAAGGCTCGCACTTCTGGGAAGGCGCGCCGCGCTATGCGCAGGCTGACGACACCGACGCGATGAAGGCTTATCGCGCCGCCGTCGGTATCGACGACAATGGTGCTGCTGCCAACGATCCGAAGGACGTCTCGACTGCCGCGCACATGTTCGGCTGCTGGGAGACGCTCTACATCATCAAGAAGGCGATGGAGGATGCGTCGTATCAAGGCACCGGCGACCGCGCCAAGCTTGTCGAGGCGACCGAGGCCATGACGGAATTCGCCGAAGGGCTCGAGCATCCGCAGGGCATGAAGACGTTCAACGGCAAGATCCACCAGTGCTTCGGCATCCAGAACATCTCGAAGGTCGAAGGCGGCAAGCTCAAGGTCGTCCACAAGACCAAAATCGAAGAAGGCCTGTACGAGCCCGAGGGCGACTACACCACGATGCCGCTGTAGGACGCGGCAGGTACCCTCCCCCTTGTGGGGAGGGTCGGCGAACGAATGAAACGCAGTGCAATTCGTGAGACGGGGTGGGGGTGTTGAAGGTCAGCTTTTTACGTCTGTACCCCCACCCCGGACCTGCGGTCCGACCCTCCCCACAAGGGGGAGGGTGTCGCTGATGGCATTCGGTCCCTACCTTCTCCTGGCCACGCTTGAGGGCCTTGTCACCGCCGCGGTGCTGTCGCTGACGGCGCTTGGGCTGTCGCTGGTCTTCGGCGTCATGCGCGTCGTCAACGTCGCGCATGGCGAGTTCTTCATGCTGGGCGCGGTGATCGCCTGGTTCGTGTCGAGCTTCTTCGGCGGCCACCCGGTCATCGGCTTTCTCTGCGCGCTCGTCATCAGCCCGATCGCTGTC
>DATJTE010000217.1:0-32427 GCA_035503715.1 Rhizobiaceae bacterium
AGAATCCCATATGCCTGGGGGCAGGAGATCGAAGGGTTACCGGTAGCGATCCCGTATGTCGACATCTCGTCGATCGGGTCGGGCGGCGGTTCGATCGCTTACGTCGACAATATAGGTGTTCTTCACGTCGGACCGGAAGGCGCAGGCGCAGAGCCGGGACCAGCCGCATATGGCCGTGGTGGTGTTCGCCCTACGGTTACGGACGCTTATCTTGTCTGCGGGTTCATCGACCCCGACAACTTCATCGGGGGCGGTATCAGTCTCGATCTGGAATTGGCGCGGAATGCCATTCGACCGCTCGCAGACAAGCTAGGTCTGAGCGTCGAAGACACTGCCAACGGGATTATTCGTGTTACGACGTCGGTACAGGTGGCTGAATTCTCCCGGCTCGCTGCAAAGAAGGGCATCGACTACAGGCGCTACACACTCGTCCCATTCGGCGGTGCAGGCCCGACCCATGCCTGTCTTCTGGCCGATGAGTTGCGGATCGGTAAGATCATTATCCCGAGCACACCCGGCACGTTCTGTGCGCTTGGTTCGGTTCTGGCCGACTTCCGGCTCGACTATGTGAAGGTCGAATATTCCGATCTCGACAAGATCCGGGAGAGCGAGGTTGACCGCTGGTATGGTTCGGTCGCGCGGGAGGGGCGGGTCACACTAAGCGACGTAATGGACAGCGTCGTTGAACTCTCGGTGCAGAAATCCGTTGATGTGCGGTATCGAGGCCAAGGCTTCGAAGTTTCCGTTCCTTTCGACGATCTCACCGAGATACCGATACGCTTCCGGGAGGAATACCAGAAGCTCTATGGTTCGCGACAGGATGACGCCGCTATCGAAGTCACGTCTTTTCGCGCAACCGTGGTCGGCCATCGCACTGTCCCGACGCTAGCCGTTGGCCGCGGAAATGCTCCGTACCCCATGCCCGGATCGCGCGACGTGTTTCTCACGTGCGAACATCTGCAGGTACCTGTCTACCGGCGCGCCGACATCGGTCAGGGTTGGTCTGCGGCCGGACCCTTCATCATCGACCAAGCCGATACGACGTGTGTCGTCACTCGCGGATGGACAGCCGCGATCGATGCACTCGGTTGCCTGCATCTCGAAAAGGCGCACTGACGATGAGACGCGACGATGGCAAGCAGGCAACTGACGCGATCGAATTGTCGATTTTCTCGACCCTGGTATCAGCGGTGGTCGAAGAGGCTTGCGGCGTGTTGGCACGAACTGCCTATACGACCTTCGTTAAGGAGATCGAGGATTTCTCGGTCGCGCTAGCGAAGCCCGACGGAACGTATTTCGCCTATCCAGGGCGATCTGGCGTTCCGACGGCGGTCGCGCTTCCTGCCGAGAGCGTCATCGCTGGCATCAGCGAGTGGGCGCCGGGCGACATCCTGTTCGTCAACGACCCTTACACGTCCGGCGGGATGGTGACTCATTCGCCTGACATCACGATGATCGCGCCTATCTTCCATCAGGGCGAACTGATCGCTTTTTGCTGGGCATTCCTCCATTCGTCCGACATCGGAGGTGCCGTCCCAGGCAGTCTCGATGCGTCGCTGACGGACGTGTATCAGGAGGGCCTGCGCATCCCGCCGGCCAAACTCTATCGCGGCGGGCAACTGAACGAAGACATTTACAAGATCATCAAGGCCAATGTCCGTGTCCCATACCAACTCTGGGGCGACGTTCAGGCGATCGTGTCTGCCTTCCGAACCGCGTCGGAACGCTTGATTGAGATATTTGAACGCTACGGCGTCGCGCGGGCGAAAAGTCTAATCGATGAATGCATCGACTATGGCGAGGCGAAATCCCGGGCCGTCATTGCCGAAATTCCCGACGGCGTTTACCGCTTCAAGGACTATCTGGATGACGATATCTCGTCGCCTTTTCCCGTTCGTATCTGTCTCTCGATCGAGAAGCAGGGCACGGAGATTCATCTCGATTTCACCGGAACCGACCCGCAGGTTCTTGCGGCGATCAACCTCGCGACGGCAGGTCACAAGCATCACACCTGGGTGACGACCGGCGTCGTGCAATATCTGTTGACGTCGGACAGGAAAATGCCCGTCAACAGCGGGATTCTTCGGCCAATCCGCGTTACCGCGCCAGCGGGAACCTTGGTTCACGCGGTGCCTCCGGCTTCTCTGGGAGGACGGCTTGTCAGCGGCATTCGTGTCATGGACATCATCTTCGGTGCACTGCTTCAAGCAATTCCTGACAGGGTGCCGGCAGCAGGAAGCGGGCAGGGCATCATGCCCGTTTACTCAACGCCCGATCTTTCCGATGGGAGCCGGAAGGTGAACATGCTCCAGCCGCTCGTAGGAGGTACCGGTGCCCGGCCGACATGCGACGGATATGACGGTACGAACTACTCCTTGAGCTTCATGAAGAATACGCCTGTCGAGATCATCGAGACCGAACTCGATCTTTACGTGCATCGCTATTACTTCGTACCGGACTCCGGAGGTGCTGGACGCTTCCGCGGCGGACTGGGTGTCGGCCTGTCTGCCGAAGCAACGAAGCCAGACACCACCATCGCCCTAAGGGGCGTGGAACGCACGCGTTTCGCGCCATGGGGTGCGATGGGCGGTCACTGCGGACGCAGAACACAACCTGTCGTCGTCAACCGGGGGAAGCCGCATGAGACTACCTATCGCAAGAGGATCAGCCTGATCCGCCTCGCGCCGGGAGATGTCGTGGAATTCCAGACGTCGGGAGGCGGTGGCTTTGGCGATCCGCTCGACCGCGATCTGGCCAAGGTAGAGCGCGACTGTCGCTATGGTTATGTGAGCCGGGCGGTTGCCGAAGAACTGTATGGGCTAGTCTTCACGTCCCCCGAAAGCATGGAAGTCGATGCGGACGCTTCATCGATTAAACGTAGCGAAGCGCGCGCCGCGGCGGGAGAGGGGGCGGTGCCTATCTTCGGCTTCTGCGAAGTCCGGAAGGAATATGAGGCGGTCTGGACGGACGAAGCCTACGACGAACTGCAGAACGTCTATGCCACGCTGAGCATCCACGCGAGAGTCTACGCAAAAGGCGCCATCATGGCGCGCGTGAATACCGGTCGAAACGGCAGCCCCGAGCCCATCACGGCTGCGGAGATCCGCAAGGGCTGGGCGCTTGCGAAGGCCGACTTGGGCCTGGCTACTCCGACATCGGATTCCAGCGGGACGAGCTTGGCGCAGTTACATCAATTATAATATGCTTAATGCGATGATTTGAATTCGCGAGGCTGAAATGGAACGAATTTCCACAACAAAAGAGCGTCCGGCGCGGAAGCGCAGAACACAGCAAGATCGCAGTGCCGAAACGCAGGCTCAGTTGATTGCCGGAACCATGCAGGCGTTGGTCGACGTGGGTTATGCCAGCGCAACGACCTCGGTAATTGCTGGCCGCTCGGGTGTCACCACTGGGGCGCTCCAGCACCACTACGGCTCGAAAGATATCCTTATCCTGGCTGTTCTCGATCATCACTACGGCATCGTCAGAGAGCAGTTAGAGAGCGTTGCCGTGGAAAGGCCGAAATCGATCGCGGAAGTCGGCAAGACGCTTGGACAATTGATGAGCAAACTCGGAGAGGTCTACGGCAGCGAGGACTATCTCGCGATCTGGGAGATTTTACTCGGTACCCGCGGCGATCGGAATCTGCACACGAGCGTCATCGCTCACCGCAAGGGGTCGGTGGCCATGTCTGAAAAGTTGTGGCTCGACACATTCCGGGATGTCGGCATCGGCAAGCAGAAGCTGAAGGACCTCTTTCATCTGACCATGTCGGTGCTGCGCGGCATCGTCTTCTACAGGGCCGTTGAACCCGACCCGAATGTCATCCAGCGGCAGATCAAGCTGCTGGCTTCATGCGTTGAAATGGAAATGAAACACAGCTGATCGCTCGTCGAGAGCGGGAGGCCAATCAAGAGGGGAGTTCGTCAATGTGTAACAAGACTTCTTCGCTGATAAAGGCGGTTTCGCTGGCGGCGGCAATGCTGCCCGCAATAGCCGCCGCCGACGAGCTGACGATAGGTGCCCGTTCGGAATTGACCATGGATCCACACTTTCTGTGGACCGGTGCAAACACCTCATATCACGTTCAGATATACGGCGCCCTGCTGCAGCTTGACGCGAAAGCGCAAGTGAGGCCGATGCTCGCCGAATCCTGGCGGACGGTTGACGATACGACCTGGGAATTCAAACTGCGCGAGGGTGTGGTCTTTCATGACGGCACGCCGTTTACGGCTGCCGATGTCGTCGCGACCTTCAAACGCCTGCCCAACGTCCCGAACGCTGCCGGCCCTTTGACCGGCGCGCTGGTCGGGATCCGCGACGTGGTCGCTGTCGATGACTTTACGGTCCACGTTCTTACCAACGGGCCATCGCCGGTTGTGCCGCATCAGGTCGCCCAAATTCCGATCATTCCAAGTGAGATTGCCGAATCCGCAACGACAGCCGACTTCAATACTGGCAAGGCGGCGATCGGTGCCGGTCCTTTCGCCATCGACACGTATGTCGCCGGAGACCGGCTCGAACTTCGCCGCTTCGACCAATTCTGGGGCGACAAGCCCGAATGGGAGCGCGCAACCTTCCGCTTCATCTCCGACGATTCGGCGCGCGTTGCAGCGTTCTTGTCGGGAAGCGTTGATATGATCGATGCAGTGCCACCCGTCGATGTCAGCCGCCTGCGGGAGACACCCGAAGCAATCGTCCACACCGGGTCGTCTGATCGTGTGATCTTCCTCTGGATGGATCATGAGCGTGACGTGACGCCCTTCGCGACCGATCTTGACGGAAAGCCGCTGGCCAAGAATCCGTTTAAGGACAGCCGCGTTCGCCGGGCGATCAATCACGCCATCAACCGCGACGTGATCGTCGACCGCGTCATGGACAAGCTCGCGATTCCCGCGAGCCAGATCGTGCCGCCCGGCTTCGGCGGTTATGATGAGGCGATCGACGTGCCGTCATACGATCCGGAACTGGCGAAGTCGCTGCTCAAGGAGGCGGGCTACCCGGATGGCTTCGGTCTGACCATACATTGTCCGAACGACCGGTATGTCAACGATGGCGCGGTCTGCCAGGCTGTCGGCCAGCAGCTGGCTCAGATCGGGCTCAAGATGATTGTCGAGCCCATGCCGAGGGCGGTGTATTTTCCCATGGTCACAGACCATGCTGGCGAGCGCTCTAGCCTGTTCCTGTTCGGTTGGGGTAGCTCATCGGGAGGGGAGGCAGATCTGCTTTGGCAAGGTATCCATACGTTCGACAAGGACAAGAAACTCGGCACATGGAATCTCGGACACTACTCGAATGCCGAAGCGGACGCGTTGATCGAAAAGGCTTTGGTCACGCTCGATGCCGATGAGCGGCATCGGATTGAGGCCGGTGTGATCAAGACGATCATGGAGGATGTCGCCGTCGTGCCGCTGCACTATCAGACGGTCAATGTGGCGACCCGCAAGGGGCTCTCCTATACCGTTCATGCCGACGAAAACACGCTTATCACTGAAGTGAAAAAGCAACCTTAGCGAAGCTCGATACCTGTGGCCGGCTCTTCAGTGGCCGGCCCATACCCCTACACCCGAGGGATGCAATGGCCCAATTTGTCTTGCAAAGAGCCATGCACGCTTCTGTCGTGCTCGTGGTGGTATCGCTCCTCGTTTTCTGCGGCATCTATGCCATCGGGAACCCGGTCCATGTTCTCATAGATCCCAGGTCGTCACAGGAAGTAATCGACCAGGCCATACGCAATCTCGGATTGGACCGGCCTCTCTGGGAGCAATATCTGCTGTTCCTGCGCAATGCCATGGAAGGCGACCTCGGCAATTCGTACGTTCACAGCCGCCCAGCGTTGCAGGTGATACTGGAGCGTCTTCCGGCCACCCTCGAACTTATCTTTGTCGCCATGTCCATCGCCGTGGTGGCCGGCATACCGCTGGGGCTGATTGCCGGCAGTATGGGCGAGCGGCTTCCGGGGCGGGCGCTTTCGAACCTTTCCGTACTGGGGTTTAGCCTGCCGACGTTTTGGGTCGGCCTCACGCTGATCCTGATCTTCTCGATCGAACTGCGCTGGCTTCCTTCAGGCGGGCGAGGCGAGGTAGGAGCCTTGCTGGGTGTACGCACGAGCCTAGCGACAAGCGATGGCTGGAAGCACGTGCTGCTTCCAGCGGTGAACCTCTCGCTGTTTCCGATGGCCCTTTTGATGCGGCTTGTCAGGTCCGGCGTGATCGAGCAGGCGAACATGGACTACGTCCGTTTCGCGCGAGCCAAAGGCCTGTCTTCAACGCGGATCCTGATAGCATACATCTTCCGCAACACTCTGATCCCCGTGGTGACAGTCATGGGCCTGGTCACCGGCGGGCTCATCGCCTTCTCAGTCGTTACCGAGAGCGTCTTTGCCTGGCCTGGGATCGGCAAGCTGATCGTGGATTCCATACGCTTGCTCGATCGCCCCGTGATCGTGGCGTATATTCTGATCGTCGTTCTCGTCTTCACGGCGATTAATTTCGCAACGGACGTGACCTATTCGATCATCGATCCCCGCATTCGCCTGGGAGGGGCCAATCGATGAACTGGAAGGTCGTTTTCAGGGAATATTCTCGCGACATCACCAGCCTCTTGGCTCTCGCGGCGCTGTCGGTGGCCTTATTGCTGGCGATCTTTGCTTCCGTGATCGCGGTGCAAGACCCTTACGATCTCACGGCGCTCAATCTGATGGACTCGCGCCTCCCACCGGGATCGATAGGAGAGAACGGACTCTATCACCTGCTTGGCACCGACGATCAGGGGCGCGATGTCGCCAGCGCCATACTCTACGGCCTGCGCATCAGCATCGGCGTCGCGGTGGCCAGCGGGGCGATTGGCATCGTTCTGGGAACCGCGGTCGGCATATTGGCCGCCTATCTGGGCGGCTGGGCAGATGCTGTCCTTATGCGTATCGTCGATATCCAGCTCTCCTTCCCGGCAATCCTCAACGCCATGATCCTGCTAGCGGTCTTCGGCACGGGGTTGTTGAACATCATCATAGCACTGGTCGCGGTGCAGTGGGCTTACTACGCGCGGACCGCGCGCAGCGCGGCGCTGGTCGAACTGGGGCGCGAATATGTCGAAGCGGCGAAGAGCCTGTCCTTCGGTCCTATGCGGATCATGTTCCGTCACATTCTTCCAAACTGCCTTGGGCCATTGCTGGTCATAGCGGCCGTGGAATTGGCGAATGCGATAGCGCTCGAGGCATCGCTGTCATTCCTCGGCACCGGATTACGCGTTACGGAGCCGTCGCTTGGACTGCTGATCGCGAACGGCTACTCGCTGATGCTGAGCGGCCATTACTGGCTGACAATTTACCCTGGCCTCGCGCTCCTCATCCTCGTGGCGAGTGCCAATCTGATTGCTGACGGTCTGAGGCGCGCCTTCATCTCGCGGTCTGCAGTGGCTGTAGATCATGGCTAAGGCCCTGCTTGAGGTGAAGCGGCTGTCCATCGACGCTCACCCCGGCCATCGGCTGGTTGACGATGTGAGCTTCGAGGTTGGGCGCGGAGAGTTCCTCGGCCTGGTGGGACAGTCCGGTTCTGGAAAATCGATGACTGGCTTGGCGATTCCGGGGCTTCTCCCCGCGCCATGCCATACCGTCTCGGGCAGCATTGTGTTCGACGGCATGGACTTGGCCGGCATGGCCGAGGCGCAATTGCGACGGTTACGGGGTCGGCGTATTGGGATGGTTTTCCAGAACCCGATGTCGACGCTCAGCCCGACGCTCCGTATCGGCACACAGATCGTCGATGCCATTCTGGCGCATGAGCGTATTGACAAGCCGTTGGCATGGCAAAAGAGCAGGGACGCGCTGGGGCGCGTCGGGATTCCTGCACCAGACGAGCGAATGGCGGCCTATCCGCATCAATTGTCCGGGGGCATGCGTCAGCGCGTGGCGATCGCAATCGCAATGATCAACGACCCGGATCTCGTGATAGCGGACGAACCGACGACGGCGCTCGATGTGACGATCCAAGCGCAAATTCTGCATCAGGTCCAAAAACTTGCGGCCGAGCGCGACGCCGCATTCATCTGGATCAGTCACGACCTCTCAGTCGTGGCCGGCCTTGTGGACAGGATTGCCGTAATGCATGACGGGTCGATCATCGAGCAAGGCAGCACCGACCAGGTGCTGGACGCTCCTCGGCACCCCTTCACGCGCCGTCTTATTGCATCGATCCCATCGATGGTGGCGAACATCGACGAGCTGCGGGCCAGCGATCCGGACGATATCACTTATACACAAGGCATCACTGGAGATGCGCAAGGATGAGCAGTGCGGGTGATCACGCCGCCAGCCTCTCGCTGACAGGCGTTTCAAAGGCATTTCAACGGCAGCAACCATTGTCGGAACGCATCGTTGAGCGGATTGCTGGAAAGGCGCAACGTCACGACCTATGGGCCGTACGTGATGTCAGCCTGACGGTTGAGAAACATGAGGTGGTGGCGCTTGTGGGCGAGTCCGGCTGCGGAAAATCGACGGTCGGGCGTCTCGCGTGCGGCATCCTCAAGCCGAGTGCGGGTACGATCGAAATCCGCATGTCCGGTCCGGAAAGACGATCGCGCAAGGAACTGGAAGTACAAATGATCTTCCAGAATCCATTGGATTCTCTCAATCCATCACATCGGGTGAGAGATATCATCGGCGAGCCCGCGCTCGCACACGGTCTTATCGACCGTCGTGGCGTGGCTGCTTACGTGGCAGGCCTGATGTCAGAGGTTGGGCTCGACCCCTCACTGGCTACGCGCCGACCTCATGAGCTTTCGGGGGGGCAGTGTCAGCGCGTGGGAATTGCTCGAGCCCTCGCGGTCAAGCCCTCTGTTCTCGTTTGCGACGAACCAACTTCGGCACTCGACGTCTCCGTACAGGCGCAGATCATGCGGTTGTTTCGCAGGCTCAGGGCAGATCAGGGGACTACATATCTTTTCATCAGCCATGACCTGGCGTTGGTGCGGCTGTTCAGTGATCGGGTCGCCGTCATGTATCTCGGGCGAATTGTTGAGGTCGCCAAGACCAGTGACATCTTCAGTCGTCCAAGCCATCCATACTCGGTGGCGCTGCTTGCCGCGGCGCCGCGCCTCGATCAGCGACGGCAGCGCTTTACGCCGCTCGAAGGAGAGGTGCCGAGTCCACTCGCTCCGCCCTCCGGGTGTCCATTCCACACGCGATGCAAACACGTGATGCCGCGCTGCCGTGGGGAAGTCCCGCGGTTACGGCAGGTGGCACCGGATCATTGGGCGGCATGTCATCTCAACTTCGAACTCGAATGATGATCGGCACGGCGCGGAGGAATCAATTATCATGAGCGACATCTGTAAATGCTCGCGTGATGGCTATCGCGTGACGGCGGATTTGGGACAGTCCGAACTGGAGTCCGCGTATGAGTTTATCTCCCGACGATCGTATTGGGCCCGCGACATGCCCAAAGCAGCCTTCGAAACATCGGTTCAAAACTCTCTGGTGTATGGCCTCCTCGCTCCGTCAGGATCGTTGGTCGGCTTTGCAAGGGTCATAACCGATCGCGCAGTGCTCGCCTATCTTTGCGATGTGTTCGTGGATGAAGGACATAGGGGCAGCGGCCTGGGTACCTGGCTCTGTCAATGTGTGATGGCGCATCATGACCTGGCGTCCGTAAAGCGATGGATGCTCGCCACCGACGACGCGCACGATCTCTACGCCAGGCTTGGTTTCGTCGCGCTGCCCGATCCTTCAATCTTCATGCAGAAGTCCATGTTCTCCGATTGGACGCAGCGCCCCGACTGAACGCAAGTTTGCGTCCTGCAATACGCGGACCGCGCAGGAGACTCCATGTTCCTACATGTCACCAAAAAGGGCGCCCGCCCGAGGGCCAACGTACTTGCCTGGTTCAATGAAACGGGCAGGGGCAAAGCGGAGTCAGTACTCTCCGAGTTGCCCGGCTACGAGCCGACGCCATTGTTCAATTTGCCGGAACTGGCGCGGTCATTCGGTATTCAAGAACTTCACGTCAAAGACGAGGGCCAGCGGTTCGGTCTTGGAAGTTTCAAGGCGCTCGGCGGTGCCTATGCGGTGGTGGCTACAGTGTTAGATAGAGCGAGTAGTTCGTTGGGCCGTGATCTTCGGCCTGCCGAATTTAACTCCGCGGAGGTGCGTGACGTTGCAAGCACGCTGACATTTGCCTGTGCCACGGACGGAAACCATGGACGCTCGGTTGCTTGGGGCGCAAACCTGACCGGCGCGCGCTGCGAGATATTTGTTCATTCGGGCGTGTCGGACGCCCGCGTGGCCGCGATGTCGGCCTTTGGTGCGCACATCAACCACGTTCCCGGCCAGTACGACGATGCGGTCGGGGCAGCTGCACATTTGGCCCGGAAGAATGGGTGGCAGGTGCTGGCAGACACCTCTACCGACGGTGAGGAAACCATACCATTGACCGTCATGCAGGGTTATACGGTCATGGTGGGTGAGGCCCTCGATGCGTTGGAGCAACCACCCACGCATCTGATCCTACAAGCTGGTGTCGGCGGAATGGCCGCCGCGGTCGCGGCTTATATCTCGCAGCGCTTCATAGCTGCTGAAATGCCGAAGGTGGTGGTCGCTGAGCCTGAGCGTGCCGCATGCCTGTTCGCATCCGCTGCCGTTGGAAGGCTCACCAGTGTGGACATCACGTCGCCCACAGTGATGGCCATGCTCGAATGTGCAACGCCGTCCCCAGTTGCCTGGGAGATACTTGATCATTTTGCGGATGGGTATGTGACAGTGGAAGAGCACGCGGCTCCCGATGCGATGCGGTTGTTTGCGCAACCCAAAGGATCCGACCCGAAGTTGGTGTCTGGCGAAAGCGGAGCCGCGGGGCTGGCGGGACTGCTGGGATGCCTCGCCGATCCAGCCGCGCGTCGTTGTCTGAAGTTGGGAGCCGACTCGCGGGTGCTGCTCATCAACAGTGAACATGCAACCGATCAGGAGCTCTACTGGCAACTCGTCGCGGGCACCGCTGCCGACCTGCCAGGCAGTGTCTAAGTTTGGGTCAAGTTGAACTATGAAGTCGCATATGTTTACTCAAGAGTAGAATTGGCTTAAGTTGCCCCGACATTCGTTGCGGGGAATTGGGATGACTGCGCGCATAGAAGGAAAGGTTGTCGTCGTGATGGGGGCGGGTTCAGTCGGACCCGGCTGGGGGAACGGCAAGGCCTGCGCGGTGCTGTATGCTCGTGAGGGCGCGCACGTCGTCGCTGTCGACCTCAATGAGGATGCGGTTTACGAGACACAATCGATCATCGAAGGGGAAGGAGGCTCGTGCATGCCTCTTGTCGCGGACATCAGTAAGTCCGGCGACCTTCAGCGGGTCTTCAACGATACCCAAAAACGTTTTGGCCGCATCGACGTCCTGCACAACAATGTCGGGATCATGATGGCCGGCGGCATCGACGAGATGAGCGAGGATGATTGGGACAAGATCGTCCGGGTGAACATGACCGGCATCTTCCTGTCCTGCAAGTACGCGTTGCCGATCCTTGCTGCTCAACGCGCGGGATCGATTGTCAATATCGGCTCCATCGCATCCCTGCAGTGGATGGGCTTGCCCTATATCGGCTACACCACCACAAAGGCCGCGGTGGTCACGATCACCAAAAACATCGCTCGACAGTATGCGCCGTCGGGAATTCGGGCAAATTGCGTGCTGCCGGGGCTGATGCACACACCGATGATCCAAGTACTTACCGCGGCATATGGCGACGAGCAGGCGATGATCGAAAAGCGCAACGCCCAGGTGCCGATGGGAAAGATGGGAACTGCGTGGGACGTCGCCTACGCGTCGCTTTTCCTGGCGTCCGACGAGGCGCAGTACATCACGGGTCAGGAACTGGTCGTCGACGGTGGTGTCACACTCTGAACGTTCGCCGGCTCAGATCCGTTTCCGCGCCAGTCCAGTCTGGAACATATCGAGGAAGGCCGTCACGATTTCTTCCGGGCTTCTTTCTCCATCGGGGCGATACCAAACGGGTATCCAGTTCAGAACGCTTGTCACAAAGAGCGTACCGAGTGACGGGTCGAGCTTCTTCAGCGAGCCATCGCGATTGCCTTCCTCGATGATGTCGCGAACGCCCGCGCTGATGCGATCACGCCGGGTGACGACTTTTGCGCGATCTTCGGCCGGGAGCGAGTCGACATCCGCCACGAAGGCGCAGGGTCCTTGTCCGCTGAGCGTATCCTCCATGTTTCGGCGGCACATCGCCACCAGCTTCTGGTGACCGTTCTTTCCAGCGGACTGTGCATAGGCCAATGCCGCTTCGCCATCGTCGAGCGCTGCCATGTGAAACTCGTAGAGCAGCTTCTGCTTGGTCGGGAAATAATTGTACAGCGTTGGTTTGCTGACGCTGAGCTCAGCCGCAACATCGTCCATCGACGTGTTATGAAAACCCTTGCGGCTGAAAAGGCTGGCAGCCGCGCGGATCACGGCTTTCCGCCGCCGCTCCTTCAGATCGCTGCGATCGAAAGGATCGCTATCGGCCGCCGCCGGCTTGGTCTGCGATTTGCCTGCAACGGCCATTCTGGGCTCCTCTTAAAAACTTAAAAGTATGAAACTTGACTCATGAGTAAAGTTAGTTCATACCAGGATAAAGTGACGTTTCGCGCGCTGAAAAGCAAGCACGAAGTGCGACAGCACGGGGCCGCTTAGGGAGGAAAGATGAACCTCGCGCATCTACTGCTGCGCTCGGCTTGTCGCTGGCCGGACAATTCGGCCGTGACACATGCCGGCCGAAGCTGGACCTATGGCGAATTGGCGCGGCGGGTGCTGGCGACGTCGGGCGCGCTGCGCAGCACCTATGGGCTGAAGCGGGGCGATCGCATCGCGCTTGCGATGAACAACCAGCCCGAATTCTTCCAGATCATTTTCGCGGCCTGGCATGCAGGGCTCTGCGTTGCGCCGATGAATGCGAAACTGCACCCACGCGAGTTCGCGTACATCATCGAGAACGTCGGTGCATCGATGTGCATCGCCTCGCCGACTCAGTTCAAAGGCATTGCGGAGGCGACTGATCACCTCAAGGGACTTCACTTGCTGTCAACGGACGGCGACGCACTGCAGGCGCTGCAGTGGGGCGCTCCACAGGCAGAAGACGACATGAGGCCCGAAGACCCGGCGTGGATTTTCTACACCAGCGGCACCACGGGCCGGCCGAAAGGCGCAACGCTTACCATCCGCAACTTGACGTTCATGTCGCATGCCTACTACGCCGAGATCGATGGCGTCGGGCCGGACGACGCGATGTTCCATCCCGCGCCGCTGTCGCACGGAGCAGGCCTCTATTCGCTACCACATATCGCCAGAGGCGGGCACCAGGTCATTCCCGCAGCGCCGCATTTCGATCCGGGTGAAGTCCTCGATCTTCTCGCGCGTTACAAAAACGTATCGTTCATCGCGCCGCCAACGTTGCTCACCCGCTTGATGAGTAGCGCCGAAGGCAAGAGCACTGCTCTGGAGAACCTGAAAACCATTATCGTGGGTGGTTCTCCGGCCTATGTCGCCGATCTCGAACGCGCGCTGGAGATTTTCGGCCCGAAGATCGTGCAGCTCTATGCGCAAGGCGAAACGCCGTGCACGGCGACACTCTTCAGCAAAGCTGAATATGCGGCCTTGATGGCCTCGCAATCGCGAATTCGTCTTGGCTCCTGCGGTACGGCGAGACTCGGAGTCGAGCTGCGTGTCGTCAACGACAATGGTCAAAGCGTTCCGGCAGGCGAGGTCGGTGAGATCATCACGCGCAGCGACTGCGTGATGCAAGGCTACTGGAACGACCCGGCGGCGACCGCGCAGGCGATCCGCGACGGCTGGCTCTACACCGGCGATGTCGGCCGCCTCGACGCCGACGGCTATCTTTATGTGATGGACCGCAGCAAGGACATGATCATCAGCGGTGGATCCAACATCTATCCACGCGAGATCGAAGATGTGCTTCTTCAGCACGATGCCGTGCTCGAAGCGAGCGTGGTCGGCGTGCCGCATCCGGATTGGGGTGAGGAGGTCGTGGCCTGCGTTGTGCTCAAGCCGGGGAGCGCCGCGACAGAGCAGGATCTCGATCAGATCTGTCTGGCGCAGATTGCGCGCTTCAAGCGGCCTAAACGCTACCTGTTTGTTCAGGACCTGCCGAAGAGCAGCTACGGCAAAGTTCTGAAGACCGAACTTCGCGCCCGATTGGCCGAACAGCTGAAGGTTAACGCCGATGCGTGATGTCTCGATTGTCGGCATCGGGTCGACGCGCTTCGGGCGGCATGCCGCCGACATTCTGCCGCTTGCAGTCGAAGCCGCGGAGCAGGCGATCGCTGATTCCGGAGTCGGTCGCAAGGAGATCGGCGCGCTTTACTTCGGCAACTTTTTGTCCGGCAGGCTCTCGGGACAGGAAATCCTCGCCGCGCGGCTTGGCGATACGCTGCAGCTCGCAAATATCCCATGCACAAAGGTGGAAGGCGCGTGTGCATCCGGCAGCATCGCGTTCCGCCATGCGTGGCTGGCGGTGGCCTCCGGGCTCTGCGACGCGGCTCTCGCCGTTGGCGCGGAGAAGATGACGCATGTGGATGTGCCCGAGGTCGTCAGCGCACTGAATTGCTCGATGGATATTGCAGACGGCCACACCGGCTTAACGCCGCCCGGCGTGTATGGCCTTGCATGGCGTGTCCACGCTGGCCGCCATGGCACCACGCGCGAACAGGTTTCGTCGGTGGTCATCAAGAACAAGGCGAACGGGCTCAAAAACCCGCTGGCCCAACTCGGCGCGGAGATTTCGAACGACGAGATCGAGCGCTCGCCGATGATCGCGGCGCCGCTGAGACGTCTCGATTGCTGCCCGGTCAGTGATGGCGCGGCGGCGATCGTTGTCACTGCGAAAGACCGTAGCAAGGGGCGGCCGGATGCCGTCGATGTTCTGGCCGCCATCCAGACGCGTGGATCACCTTCGGTCGGCGGCTATCAGGACCTGTCGTCCTTTGACGCGACAGTCGAGGCCGCGCGCCGCGCCTATTCGGCTGCCGGCATATCTGCGCAGGACATCGACTTCGCCGAACTGCACGACTGCTTCTCGATCGCTGAGATACTCGACTCGGAAGATCTGCAACTCGTTCCACGCGGGCGGGGGCATATCTGGGCGCAGGACGGACGCACACGCGTCGGCGGGGATGTCGCGATCAATCCGAGCGGCGGACTTCTTGCCAAAGGGCATCCTGTTGGCGCAACAGGCGTCGCGCAAATCCATGAAGCTGTGCTGCAGATGCGCGGCTCGCACCCCAATCAGGTGAAGAACGCGACCTTCGGGCTGACGCACAATCTCGGCGGTGCGGGTGCAATCTGTAGCGTCAACATTATCGCGCGCAGGGACCGCTAGGGTGATCGCGTCCATTTCCATCGGCAAATGCGGCGCCTGCGGCGCGTTCCACGGCGGAGCGGCCTCGGTATGCCCGCATTGCCATTCGGCCGATCTCTCGGAGCATCAGACCGACGGCAACGGCACACTGCTGACCTGGACCATTATCCACCGGCCACCAAAGGAGCTGCTGGGCATTTCGCCTTATGCGGTGGGTGTCGTTCGCCTCACCGAAGGCGTGCATGTCGTGGGCCGGTTGAACGCGTCCGAGCTCAATCGCGATGACGACGTTGCCTGCATCAGCATTGAGAGCGGCGTACCAGTTTTTGCGGTGACGAGGAGACATGCCCGATCGGCGGGGTAGCAAGCCGAACGTTCAAGCAAGGATCTCAGGGAGGAGACCAATGAACTCGATTAAGTTGAGTATATTGATTGCCGGGTCGCTGTTTGCAGCGACGGGCGCATTTGCCGAATCCGGCGTTACTGACGACACGATCACCATCGGTGCAACAGCCGCAGCGACTGGACCGATTGCATCGTCATGCTATCCGGTGACGCAAGCGGCCGAGGCATGGTTCGCAAAGATCAACGAGCGCGGAGGCATTCACGGCCGCAAGATCGCGTACACCGTCCTCGACGATGCGTATTCTCCACAGCGCGCCATCGGCAACGTTCGGCGCCTTGTCGAACAGGATGATGTCTTCGCCGTCTTCGGCGGATGCGGAACAGCAACGGCGGCAGCGGCTTTGTCGTATCTCAAGACCAAGTCCGAGGTACCATATCTGTTTCCGTATGCCGGCATTGGCGAGCTCGTCTCGCCGACGCAACCGTCGATCTTCGCGCTCATGCCGCTTTACGATCAGCAACTCGGCGCCATCCTGCCATTTGCTGCGTCGCAGATGGAACCCAAGCCGGCAACCGCCGCGATGATTTCGGCCAACATCGCCGGCGCTGATGCCTGGCGAGCGGCGGCCAAGAGTTATTTCGACGCGAACGGGATCAAGCTTCTCTATGACGAATTGGTCGAGGTGACGTCTCCCGACCGCACGACGTTCGTCGTGCAGGCGAAGAGCCATAACCCGGACCTCCTCGTTATCGTCGACGCGGCGCCGGGAGCAGCACGCTTCCTGCTCGACATGCAGCAGCAGAACTGGAAACCGAAGATGGTGGTCGGCGCGTCGCCGATGACGGCCGAGCAGTTTCTCGATCCCGTTGCCGGCGCGGCGGACGGTCTCGTCGTCGCAGCCGGTTTCGTCGCACCGCCGACGGCTGACGCGGCAAAGGAATGCGTCGACACGTTGGCCAAAACGCATCCTGACGTGAAACCCTCACATTACAGCATGTTCGGCTGCCTCGGCGCGGTGGTTTTCGTCGAGGCGCTCGAAAAGGCCGGCCGCGATCTCACGCGGGCGAACTTGATCTCCGCACTTGAGTCGATGAGCGGATTTGAGTCCGGTATTAGCGGGCCCATCGGGTTCAGCCCGGACAATCATCTGGGTATCACCAGCGTGATGCCGTTTGGCGTTGAAGCTGGTGCGTTCAAGATCGTCGGCGACCCGGTTTCGATCAAGTAAGGTCGGATGCTCCGGCCGAAGGCGATCCCATGACGGCTACCCTTATCTATGCCGCCATTATCAATGGCATCCTGAGCGGCGGACTGTACGCGCTGCTCGGGCTTGCCATCGTGCTGATCTTCAGAACGACGACGATCGCCAACTTCGCGCAAGGCGAGATGGGGATGCTGAGCGCGTTCCTGTTGATCATGTACGCCACCGCCTTGCCCCTACCGCTCTGGGGCCAGTGGCTCGCCACCGTGCTCATTTCGGGCGCGGTCGGCGCATTGATCTACTGGCTTATCCTGCGGCCCAATCCGCAGGCCGAACATCTTAACATGACGATCCGGACACTGGCGCTCTACTCGTTGATATTCGCGGTGGTCTCATACCGGTGGGGCGGCAACGAGCCCTATACCGTGCCGTCGCTGTTTCCCGCTCATACGGTCGATATCGGCGGCATCTTCGTGAGTGTCGAGCAGGTCGGGTCGCTGTCTGTCATGGCGATCCTTGGCGTAGCTTTCCTGCTCTTCTTCCGCTTTACCGAGACGGGCTTAACGATGCGCGCCGTGGCGATCAATCCGGATATTGCCGGATTGCTCGGCATCAATGTCGGCCGCGTAAGCCTGCTGGTGTGGGTAATCGCCGGGTTCCTCGGTGGCGTGGTGGGATTGCTGGTCGCGCCGCAGTCCTTCCTCGATACGACGCTGATGCGGCCTTACATTCTCAAGGCGTTTACGGCGGCGGTTCTTGGCGGCCTCTACAGCTTTCCCGGTGTTATTCTCGGCGGCTTGCTGTTGGGGCTCGCCGAAAGCTTCGCCTCTATCTGGATTTCGCCGCATCTGCGCGAACCGTTCGCTTTCCTGGTGCTCCTCCTGATCCTGCTCGTTCGCCCCGAGGGCATTCTCGGCACGAGGCATCGGGTGCGAGTGTAGCTCACATGCGCGCATCTCCCGCCAGTCTCGCCTTCATCTGCGGTGCCGCATTGCTGCTGGCAATCGCGCCAGCCTTTGCCGGAAGCTATGTCCGATATCTCATCGTCATCTGGCTCATCTATTCGATCTCGGCAGTCGGGCTGAACCTGCCGATCGGGCTTGGCCGACTATACTCGCTCGGCCACGGCGGTTTCATGCTCGTCGGCGCCTATGCCACGGCAGTGGTGACGACGCAGTGGAACTGGCCAGCGCCGGTTGCTCTTGTATTTGCAATCATGCTGGCGATTGCCACGGGAATCCTGGTGGGCTTGCCGGCGCTACGGCTGCGCCAATTTTCGCTGGCGATCGTCACCTTTGCATTCGGCTACACATTGTTCCATCTGGTGAAGTCGTTCAACGTCTTTGGGGGCCCGCAGGGAATCTTCATGCCGCAGCTCTGGCTGTCGTCGGCATTTTCGGGATTGCCTGTCTACTATCTGACTCTCGCGCTGGCGCTGGCGTCGGTTCTGGCAGCGCGCAGCATTGCCTCATCAAAGACCGGCCGTGCTTTGAGGATGATCGGTGAGAACGAGACGGCGGCTGCGAGCCTCGGCATCAGTTTGACCTATTACAAGCTTGTTGCCTTCATCTTCGCGTCCGTGCTCGGCGCTGTCTCTGGTTTTCTCCATGCGGTGGCAACCGGCTATGTGGCGCCGGAGACATATTCGGCTGAGCTCTCGATCACGATGTTCGCCGCGGTCATGATCGGCGGCAAGGGCACGTTGATCGGGCCTTTCCTGGGGGCCGGGTTTATCGTCGCGGTGCCCGAGTTTGCGCAGGCGTCGCAGGGACTCGCTGAAATCCTCTACGCACTTCTGTTCCTCGGGATCGTGACGCTGTCGCCCGGCGGTCTTGCCGGCGCATCGGATATGCTTCGAGCACGGATGCGCGGAACACACGCTATCCCCGACAAAAAAGCTGCCGCGCGATGACACAAGCGGTGCTTCTGAGCGCGACCGATCTGACCGTCAGTTTCGGCGGGGTGAAGGCGCTAAGCGATGTCGATCTCGCCATCGAGCGTGGGTCCATTCACGGCCTGATCGGGCCGAACGGCGCCGGCAAAACGACGCTGCTCAACGCCATCAGCCGGTTGGTACGACCGTCTGCGGGGGGCATCACCTTTGACGGTCACGACCTGCTGAGCCATGCCCCTCATGAAATCGCACAGCTGGGCATCGCACGCACCTTCCAGAATCTCGGTCTCATCGAGCAGGCGACGGTTGTCGATAATGTTCTGGTGGGTCTCCATACTCGCCATCCTGCCTCGATCATCGATGAAGTCGCGCTGGTGTGGCGCCGCAACAGGGCGGAGCGCGATGCGCTGCACGCCGCCGGCGGCGTGCTGAAAGCGGTGGCCCTCGAACATGTCGCGGATGTATCCGTCAAAGGCCTCTCATACGGCACGCGTAAGAATGTCGAGCTCGCGCGCGCCTGCGTCGGAGATCCGAAGCTTTTGATGCTGGACGAGCCGACCGCCGGGCTGAATGCGGCGGAAATGGACAGGCTCAAGACGCTGCTGCTGTCGCTGCGCGACACCCGCGGCGTTACGATTCTGATCATAACGCATCACGTCGAGTTTCTGGTCGGCATCGCCGATGTCACGACTGTCCTCGATCTCGGCCGCGTCATCGCCCACGGCACACCAAACCAGGTCCACAGAAATCCGCGTGTGGTGTCAGCCTATTTCGGAAGCGAATGATGACGCTGCTGTCGGTACAGGATCTCGATGTTTCTTATGGCGGTGTCCAGGCGCTTCACGGCGTTTCGCTCAGCGTCGAGCGCGGCGAACTCGTCGCGATCCTTGGCGCGAACGGCGCGGGAAAGACGACGTTGCTGCGTGCAATCTCAGGATTGCTGCGGCCGGCGAGAGGGACGATCAATTTCGACGGCAAAACCATCTCCGACCGTAAAGTTCACGATATTGCACGCATGGGCTTGAGCCATGTGCCGGAGGGACGCGGTCTGCTCGCCGAACTGACCGTGATGGAAAATCTTCGTCTCGGACTCTATGTCGGCCGAGCGGCCGAACCGCAGCGAGAGTTGGATCGCGTTCTGCAGCTCTTTCCGATTCTCAGCGAACGCAGCAAGCAGCCTGCGGGAATGCTTTCCGGCGGCGAACAGCAAATGCTGGCGATCGCGCGCAGTCTCGTCAGCAAGCCGAAACTGCTCATCGTTGACGAACTCTCGCTGGGGCTTGCGCCGAAGATCACCACCGAACTGCTGCACCTCCTGTCGCGTATCCACAAGGATGGCGTCACCGTTCTGATGGTCGACCAGAACGCACATCAGCTTCTGAAGTTTGCGTCACGCATCTATGTGCTGGCCAACGGCTCCGTCGCATTGTCGGGCACGAAGGCGGAACTGGTCGGCCAGGCGGCGCTGATCGATGCTTATCTCGGCAAGGATTGACGTGGCGGTCAGAAGGTCAGGCCGCCACCGACGATCAACACCTGCCCCGACACGTAATTCGATTCCGGCGCACAGAAAAGATAGACCCCGCCGGCGGCTTCCTCTGGGGTACCGGCACGGCCGATCGGGATCATGGCGCGAAATGAAGTGACGACCTTCTCGGGTATGCCGACTTTCACGTCATTGCCATCAATGGTCAGCGTGTCCTTCGTTTCGGTCGCAGCGGTGAGCCGTGTCTCGATATAGCCGAATGCGACACAGTTCACGTTGACCTTATGGCGGCCCCATTCCTTGGCGAGCGTTTTCGTCAGCCCGACAATGCCTGCTTTGGCGGCCGCATAATTGGCCTGCCCCATGTTGCCGCCCAGGCCGGCAACCGACGAGATGTTGACCACCTTGCGAAAGACCTCCTCACCTTTTTCCGCTTCCGCTTTGGCGCGCAGCCTGATCGGCTCGGCGGCGGCGCGCAGAATGCGGAACGGCGCCTTGAGATGAACGTCGAGCATGGCATCGAACTGCGCGTCGCTCATGCCCTGGATCATCGCATCCCACGTGTAACCGGCATTGTTCACGATGATGTCAACGCCGCCGAAAGATTGAAGGCCGGCCTCGATGAAGCGATCGCCGAAACTCTCGTCCGAAACGCTGCCAGCGACCGCGACAGCCTTGCCACCGCCGGAGGCGATCGTCGCAACAGTGTCCTGTGCGACAGTCTCGTCGAGGTCATTGATCACCAGGTTGGCACCCTCCGATGCAAGTTTCAGCGCGACTGCGCGCCCGATGCCGCGACCGGCGCCGGTTACGTAAGCGCATTTTCCGTCGAGTTTTCTGCTCATCACTCGCAATCCCCTCAAGCCCTCTCAAGCGACCGGGCGACGACTTCCATCAATACCTCGTTCGCGCCGCCATAAATGCGCTGCACGCGTGCATCGACATAGAGTTGGGCGATCTCACTCTGCGCCATGTAGCCAAGCCCGCCATGCATCTGCAGGCAGTCATCGACGATGCGGCCCTGCATTTCGGTGCCCCACCACTTGACCATCGAAGCGCGCTCGGTCGTCAGTGTTCCGAGCTCCATGTCGGCGAGGCAACTGTCCAGCAATGCGCGCAGCAACTCGATCTCGGTCTTGGCTTTCGCCAGCTTGAAGCGAATGTCCTGCAGCTCGAGCAGCCGCTTGCCGAACGCCTTGCGGTCTCGCACATGCTCAAGCGTAAGGGCGAGGGCTCTTTCGCTCGATCCGAGTGCTGTAAATCCAATGATGAGGCGCTCCCACGACAGTTCCCTCATCAATTGGAAAAAGCCCTGACCTTCTTCGCCACCAAGGAGATTGAAGGCCGGTACAGGCACGTTCTCGAAGAAGAGTTCGGATGTGTCTTGACGCCACATGCCGATCTTGTCGAGATTGCGCCCGCGGCTGAAACCGGCGGTATCGACATCGTCAAGCACCAGCAGCGAGATGCCGCGCGCCCGCTGGTCGGGCGCTGTCTTGGCAACGACAATGATCAGGTTCGCCGTTTGGCCGTTGGAGATGTATGTCTTCGAACCGTTGACGACGTAGTGCTCGCCGTCATGCCGGGCAGTCGTTCGGATACTCTGGAGATCGGAGCCAGCATCCGGCTCCGTCATCGCGATCGCGCCGATCAACTCGCCGGAGATCAGCGGCGGCAACCACCGGCCTTTCTGCGCGTCGGTTCCGAACGCTGCGATGTAGCGCATGACGATGTTGTGGACGAGCGCCGCCCACCCCGTATCTCCGAACCGTGCCTGTTCAAGAAAGGTCACGATGTCGAAGCTGCGGGGCAGGGCGCTGCCGCCATAGATTTCCGGCATTGAGGCGCCAAGCAAGCCTGCCTCTCCGGCTTTCTTCCAGAAGCTCTGATCGATCACACCAGCGCGGGTCCAGCGCTCGCGATTTGGCGTGAACTCCGCTGCCAGAAAGCGGCGGACCGTTTCGGCATATGCCTCATGCTCCGCGGTGACCCATGAGTGGAGGCTGGACATGTCAGTCTGCCGGGTCGACGGCAACAACCGCTTCGCCCAACAAAGTGCGCGTGCCGTTGTCAACTTGGGCGCTCACCGCAAGGCGCAAGCACGTTTCGCCGTTCTGCTGGAAGCGTTCGACGACCGTTCCGGAGCATCGCACCGTGTCACCCAGATTGGTGATGGCCTCGAAACGGCACTGCAAGCTGCGCAGCCTGTCGATCCCCGCCCAGTTCGTGACGAGACGGCCAAGCTGTGCCATCGACAGCATGCCGTGCGCGAACACGTCGGCCCGGCCTGCAGCCTTGGCAAAATCGCTGTCGATGTGAATTTTGACGTGATCGCCAGAAGCACCGGCGTAGAGCGCCAAAGTCGAGCGCGTGATTGGCCCGAACGAAAGCTCGGGTATAGCATCGCCGACGTTATTGGGCACCGTCATTGCCGGATTCTCACGAGAGTTGATGGATGAGGCAGCGGCTGGCGGTCACCAGGATGCCGCGCGCTGCGTGAGCAATGGTCGTGTCGACGTATGCCAGTTCAAGAGCGCCGCCCTTCTTGTCCTCGAAGGCGCGCACAAGGGAGCTCACCTCGACTTGGTCACCGGCGAAGATGAGGCCGGCGTAATCATAGCGTTCTTCACCATGGAGAAGCCGTCTCTGGTCGCAGTTGATCAGATCGAGCATCGGCTTGCGGCCATCCATCGAAGGCTGCCGGTAGGTGAGCATCTCGATCACGATGGCGTAGGTCGGTGGCGCTACAATGTCCGGGTATCCGGCAGCGCGCGCGGCTCGCTCATCAAGGCAAATTGGGTTCGTCTCGCCAATCGTCTCGGCGAAAAAGCGGATGGCGCCACGCTCAACCGTGAAGCCGATCGGATCCGAACGATGCCCGAGCAGCGACCGTTCGAAGATTCGCGGATAGCTAGGCGGCGCGACAGGCGCGGAACTCGACTGGGTCATCTCAAGCACGATCGTAGAGCGAGACAACGCAAGCGCCACCGAGGCCAAGATTGTGCTGAAGGGCGAGACGGACACCGTCGACCTGCCGGGAGCCTGCGGCGCCGCGCAATTGTTGCGTCAGCTCGTAACACTGCGCCAACCCGGTCGCGCCAAGCGGGTGGCCCTTGGACGGCAAGCCGCCGGAAGGGTTCGTAACGCAGCGCCCGCCGTAAGTGTTGTCAGCATCGGCGATGAAGCGCGGAGCATCACCTTCGGCACATAGTCCGAGGCCCTCATAGGTGATCAGTTCGTTCTGGGCGAAGCAGTCATGCAACTCGACGACCTGAATGTCGCCCGGTCCTACGCCTGCTTCGTCGTAGACGTTGGCGCTGGCCGAGCGTGTCATCGACGCACCGACAAGTTTCATCATATCGCCGGATTCGAACGTGTCGGGACTGTCGGTGACCATCGACTGCGCGACGATCCCGACGTCGGTGCTTGTGCCGGCGCGGCGTGCAAAAGTTTCCGACATCAGCACTGCCGCTGCGGCGCCGCTTGTCGGCGGACATGCCATCAGCCGATGCATGACGCCTGGCCAGATCACCGGCGAGGCAAGGACATCTTCCGGTGTAATTGCGTCACGGAAAACGGCTCGGGGATTGCCGGCTGCGTGGCGGCTGGCCTTCGCGCGGATGCGAGCGAAGTCCTCCAGCGTCGAACCATGGCGCTCCATATGTGCTTTTCCGGCGCCGCCGAAATAACGGAGCGCGAGCGGCAATTCGGTGTTGCCGGTTAGCCGGTCGCATTCGCGATCAAAGGCCTCGAACGGGCTCGGCCGGTCCGGAAAATGCTCGGCGATGGCGCCAGGGTTCATCTGTTCGAAGCCCAGCGCGAGAACGCAGTCTGCTGCGCCGCTGGCAACTGCCTGGCGCGCCAGGAACAGCGCGGTCGAGCCCGTAGCGCAGTTGTTGTTCACATTGACGATAGGACATCCTGTCATGCCGACGCCGTACAGCGCTCTCTGTCCGCTCGTGGAGTCACCATAGACGTAACCAACATAGGCCTGCTGGACCTGCCGATAATCAACGCCGGCATCCGCCAGCGCATCGCGCACGGCTTCAGCTGCCATCTCCGGATACGGTTTTGAGCGCCCTGCCTTCGCAAAATGCGTCATGCCAACGCCGGCGACGATCACTCTAAAGGATTTGCGGGACAGCAAGGCTTCGGCCTCCATTTAGGAAGTCGACATTTCAGTTCAGTCGAGGCAAAAGTCTAATGCATATTGCAGCCGTATTATTCATAGAAGGAATGGCATGGATTTTCGTAAGCTCAGGCACGCAGTCGCAATCGATCAAGCAGGTTCTTTCACGGTGGCTGCCGAAACGCTTAACATCACCCAGTCCGCGTTGACGCGCAGCATCGCAGAACTTGAAGCGGAACTTGGATTCGCTCTTTTCGAGCGACATGCACGTGGTGCACGGGTGCGCCATGAGGGGCGCGACATTCTCAACCGCGCGGCCAGACTCGTCTCGGATTTTGACCATTTCACCGAAGAGGCGAGGGGCCTTCGAAACGACCGCGAAGCAGTCCTTCGCATCGGCGTCGCGCCGCCCTCGATCGAGGGCCTTCTCAATCGGGCGATCGCGTCGGTGGTCAGCCGTTATCCAAGTTGTCGGGTCCACCTTTCAAGTCAGTCTGCGGAAGCTGCCGCCCGCTCGTTGCAGCGTGGTGATCTCGACATCCTAGTCTGCCCAACCGCGAACGTTCAAAACGACGACGAGCTTGTTCTCGAGGAGATAGGGGCGCTCGAGGCACAACTTTTTGTTCGTCAGCAACACCCGCTCGCTGGACGCAACCGGATCGATGTAAAATCACTCAGCCGTTATCCAATAATAGCGCCCGATCTCGCTGGACCTTACAGGTCGGAATTGGATCGGCTGGCTGCAAAAGGCGGTCGCTCCTCAGCCGCATCTGTTCATGTGATCGAGAACTTTGCGATCATTGCGATGATTGTTGCACGCACAGATTCAGTTGCGCTTGTCCATCGTGGCTATGCTAGGTCTGCGTCTTTCAGGCGCCGTTTCGCGGTGATCGACGTTGACTACTTCAATGAAATGCCGCTGTGCGCAGCTCGGGTGCGGCAATGGCTTCCGACGATGCCCATGAAGTCATTCGTCGCCACTTTACGGGAAAACTGGGCCGTCTGATGTTAAGCGCGCCGCTGGGTGAGCTGCGCCAAATTAGGTTGCAGCGCCCCCGATTGGTGTCGCTTAATACAGTGTGCAGCAACTAAGTCGCATGAGGCAGGGTGTCCCCAGGAAACCCGTGACAAGGATGAACCTCATAGCTCATCATCCTCGCTTTCACGCACGGGTCGTCCTTCAGAATCTCAATGGCCTCTTCAGGCGGAACAGTAAAAATAGCAAGTCCGCAAAGACTGTCGGATGAAACCGGACAAAGGACTGCGATATCGCCACTGTTGCGTAACGCGACCATCCGTCTCTGGTGTTCGCGTTCCGTGTTGTCTGCGCCGTCCTGATTCCGCGCAGGCGCCCAGCGCAGCAGTCCAAGGCTGAACGGCTTTGCTGTTTGCGCCAATTTTCGAACGTCTTCGTCGGTGACAGCAGTTGTCATGTCACATCCTCGGCTAAGAAGGATTAATCTTTCGCGGCACGCCTTTGTACCAGACCTCACCTTAGTCTACTCAAGGAGGCGATATGGCCCTTGCGTCGACCTTGGAGAAGGTCACTGATGTCATCAGGCGATCGCATTTCCGCATCAGCGATTTTTGGTGCAAATCGAGACCTATCCTCATTGCCCAAAAAGTCTAACAGCGTTTAGAATGATCGAGTGGGAGTAGGGAAAGACCTAAGAAATGGGCGAAACGGCTATTTTGCCCGATTTTTTCGCAAGCTTACTGCTCGACCAGCGCTCGTCGTCGCGCGGAACGTCTATATCACCGGCTTTCAGCGGCTCTCAAAATATGCCTCGCAGAGGCTCAGCATCTGCTTGAGCGGGGCGTAGTCTGCCAGCGATTTTCGGTAAACGGCGCCGGAGACGCCGCTGCGGTGGCCGAGATCTGTCGGCGCCACCTTGAGTGCCGCTCCGAACATGCCGGAGACAACCAGGTCCGGAAGCATGCAAAGATAGTTTCCTTCCTGGAGAAGTCGCAGGATCGCGAGCAGCGAACTGAAGCGCGCCACGATGCGCGGCGGTGATCCGGTCCGTTCGATGATCGAGTGTTGGGTTCCGGCCTCGTAGACCGGATCAGCCGAGTATGTGATCCAGGGGAAGTCATGAACCACGCCGTAATCGTCAGGCCTATGCCGATGGATCGGATGGTTTAGGTTGGCGATGATCCTGTCGCGCACGGGTGTAAACGGCTGGGCGATGAAGTCCTTGCGCAAATCGGTGTTGCCGTGGAGGCCGCTCAGCGACACGTCGAGCCGGCCTTCGATCAGCGCGGTGCGGACCAGCGACCCGGTCTGACTGCTCAATTCCGTCGTGAGTTCGATGACGAGGTTGGGGAAAAGCTGATGCAGTCTAGCCATCACGACGGGCAGGACGAGCGACGCCCAGATCGGTCCCGCGTTGACGCGCAGCACGCTGCCGACATCGACGCTACCCTCCCTGAGTTCAATTTCGGCAAGCTCCCAATCGCGGGACAGGCGTGAAATCGTCGACAGAAGTTTCAGTCCGAATTCGGTCGGAACGAGACCGCGTGCGTGTCGCTCGAACAAGGGCTGTTTGTAGACATGTTCGAGCTGCCGGACGGAGCGCGACAATGCCGGCTGCGTGATGTGCAGCGCCTCCGCCGCACGGCGCATGCTGCCGGCCTCGGCGATCGCTTTGAAGCGGAGCAGCAGATCCATCCGATCCAGCACTGTGATAAAATCCTGTTATCGCTCGCCGCAATATCGGCATTTGTTTTTTAGTATGCTCCGCTGATAGCCATCTCTCGTCAAGGAGCAGGAACATGCTCGCGACGCTTGGGAGGAGCAAAAATGACATCTGCCAACGGTAAGGCCATCGACCGCCGCGCATTTCTAGCCGGAACCGCGGCGTTTGCAGCGCTTGGGCTGTCGGGCATGGGCCGGGCGGCCGCGCAGGAATTCTCGATCGGCCAGGCCGCCGTGGCGGCAACACCCGACGGCCCTCTGCGCTGGTTGGATACGGGCGATCAGAAAGCGCTGTTCTTCAAGGCGTTTTTCGAACAGTACAAGAAGGCGCGCGGGATTGACGTCGTATACGACGCGCTGCCTTGGGCCGAAGTCGCAACCGTCGTGCCGCTTGCCGTGCGCAACGGCACGGCGCATGACGCGTTCGTGCTGCCGCTCGGCATGCCGCCGGCATTTGCCGTCAGCGAGGGCTGGGTGCAGCCGCTCGACGATCTCATTCCCGACATCGAGACCTGGAAAGCAGGTTTCCCGGCCGGAACGTTCCTCGAGGGTTTGAATGTTTTTGATGGCAAGACCTACGGGCTGACCTACACGTCAAACCGCTTCACCAGCGCGCACGTCCTCTATAACCGGAAATATCTCAACGATGCGGGCTTCGATCCTGAGGCGACCCCGCTGAACTGGGATACGTTCCGTGAGGCCGCTCGCAAGGTGACGGAGAATGGCGCAGGCCGCGCGTACGGCTTCATCCTGGGTGGTGCTCAGGTCAATCGCTGGGGAGATACCGTGCGCACCCTGGCGCAAATGGCTGGCGGAGCATCGGGCGACACGTCGATCGCAACCGGCATCGATTTCCGGACCGGCGAGGTCGTCTACGCAAGCGACGCCTTTGTTGGCGCGGTCGAATTGCTGCTGGCGCTGAAGGCCGATGGCAGCGTGTTCCCGGGCGACCTTGGGATCAATGCGCCGCAGGCGCGAGCAATGATGCCGCAAGGCGTTGCCGGCATCATTCTTCAAGGTCCCTGGAACATCCCGCAATGGGAAAGCCAGAACCCGGATTTCGACTTCGGTGTCGGACCGCCGCCGGCGCCTGCTGGCCAGGCACCTGGCCACGTGATTGTGGGGAGCGTCGGCTCCGTCGCGAATTCGATGTTCATCAACGCCAAGGCCAAGAACCCGCTGTTTGCCGCTGATGTGTTCCACTATCTCGGCACCGAGCAGGGGCAGATAGAATGGGGCAACGTTGTCGGCCCGGCAGATGCGCCGGTTTTCCCCTCGGCTGCGACAGGTTCGAAGATGTCCGACCGCTCCAAGGCAGCACTCGCCATGCTGCAGGACGTCGTCCGCGTCGGGCCGAATCCGTTCGCGCGAAATCCGCGGCTGGCCGAGGTGGCGAAGCTCTACAAGGAACCGACGCCCAACTTGGCACAGACCGTCCAGGGGCTCTTTTCGGGTCAGATTTCAGGCGTCAAGGAACAGCTCACGGCGCTGACCTCGGCAACCAACATGGCGCTGGACGCTGCCTTTAAGTCCGCAAAGGATGCCGGGTTTGAGGTGAGCCGCGACGACTTTGTCTTTGCCAACTGGCAGCCGGAGCGCGACTATCTCGAAGCGGACTACAAGGCTCTCTGACAAATTTCGCCGGCCTGCCAGCAGGTTTGGCGGGCCGGTGGAGCATGATCATATGGCGCAGACATTCACAGCCCACGCCGTTTTTCTGGACCGCGTTTGGACTCACTGGAAAGAGTATCTCTTTCTTGTGCCGGGGATGCTGATCTTTGGCACGTTCATCATCTATCCGATGCTGGCGTCCCAGTACTATTCGCTCCTGCAATGGACCGGTTTCGACTCCAACCAGGTGTTCATCGGGTTCGACAATTATGTCGCGCTGCTCGGCGACAGCTTCTTCTGGGACGCGTTCCTGCGTTCCTTCGTCTTCACCGCCATCACCGTGCCGGCGCAGCTATTAATCTCGCTTATCATCGCCATCGTACTGAATGACCGCCTGCTGCGGCTGTCAGCCCTGTTTCGCACGCTCATCTTCTTGCCGGTTGTCACGCCGGTCGCGGTCATCGGCATTGTCATGGCGATCATGCTGAGCCCGTTCAACGGACCAGTGAACATTGCGCTGCTCGACGCAGGCTTCGTGACACGTGCCCTCGATTTTCTCGGCGATCCCAATCTCGTGCTTCCGACGCTGGCCGCGATCTATGTCTGGAAATGGACGGGCGTGACGATGGTGTATTGGCTTGCCGCACTTCAGACGGTGCCGCGCGAGCTGTTCGAAGCGGCGCGCCTCGATGGCGTGCGAGGCTGGCAGGTTGCCGTCTTCATCATCCTCCCGATGATCATGCCCTTCGCTATCGTCATTACGCTCATCTCCGCGATCAGCGCGCTCAACGTGTTTCCGCTGATCCAGGCGATGACCCAGGGCGGGCCGTTCTTTGCTTCGGAGGTGATGGAGGTTTTCATTTTCCGTACGGCTTTTGCGCCGGGCGGCGGCGCGGTGCCGCAACTTGGCTATGCGAGCGCCGCCGGCGTCTTCTTTGGCGTCGCCATCATGGTCCTGACGATCCTGCAGATTGTCGCGACGCGTCACCTGCGCTCGGTGGAGCGGTCCCGTGCGGTCTGACGCTGTGGAGAAGGATCGCGGCGGCTTGCCCGCTCTGTCGCCACGGGTGAAGCGGATGCTGGTGAGCATCGTGCTCGCCGCGCTGTGCGCAATCTGGGTTTATCCACTCATCTGGATGCTGTTCGCGTCGTTGCGACCCAATGCGATGATCTTCGCGGATGAGGGACTGATCCCGAGTCAGCCGACGCTCGAGAACTATGCGCGCGCGTGGACCGAGGCGAATATGGGCAGCTACTTCTTCAACACGTTGTTCGTGACGGTCGGATCGGTGATCCTGGTGACCATCGCCACGGCGATGATGGGTTACGTGCTTGGGCGCAGCTCGTTTCCCGGTCGGGCTGCCCTGTTCGGGCTCCTCGTCTTCACCCTGTTCGTGCCGCAGGGCTACACCATCATTCCCATCTTCGAGCTGTTGAGCAGTCTGGGACTCGGCCAGTCGCTCCTCGGAGTCATGCTGGCGACGACCGCCGGTTCCTTCGTGATCTTTGTCCTGCTCTTTGCTGGTTACTTCAGCCAGATGCCGGACGAGCTTGAAGAAGCGGCCCGCATGGACGGCGTTGGGTTCGTCAAGACCTTCTGGTTTGTGATGCTGCCGCTCTCCAAGCCGATCATCGTCACCGTCATCGTCATGCAAACGCTCTATGCGTGGAACGACTTTTTGCTTCCGCTTGTCATCACGCTCGCCAATCCGTCGATCCGGACTCTCTCGGTCGGCGTCTACGCCTTCAAGGGCGAGAACTTCATCGACTGGGGCGGCATGATGGCGGCCTCCGCCATTACCATCATCCCGGTCGTGATCCTGTTCCTCCTGCTCCAGCGCTATTTCATCGATGGCCTGGCCGGCGCGGTCAAAGGCTAGGTGCGATGTCCGGGATAAGCCTGAGAGGCGTCAGCAAGCGTTACGGATCGGTCGACGTTGTCCACGGCGTCGACATCGAAATCGATAAGGGCGAGTTCTGCGTCTTTGTCGGCCCGTCGGGGTGCGGCAAGACAACCTTGTTGCGCATGATCGCCGGCCTGGAAGAGATTTCCGGCGGTGACATCTTTATCGATGGCCGACGCGTCAATGGCATCGACCCCGCGCGGCGCGGGGCCGCAATGGTCTTCCAGAACTATGCGCTCTATCCGCACATGACGGTCGAACAGAACATGGGCTTCGGCCTGCGCATGAATGGGCACCCGCGTGCTGAGGTCGCCACCCGCGTCAAGGACGCGGCACGCCTTCTGCAGATCCAGGATCTTCTTACACGCAAGCCGCGACAGCTTTCTGGCGGCCAGCGCCAGCGCGTTGCGATCGGCCGCGCGATCGTCCGCAATCCGCAGGTCTTCCTGTTCGACGAGCCGCTCAGCAATCTGGACGCCGAGTTGCGCGCACAAACCCGCGTAGAGCTTGCGAAACTCCATCACCAACTGGCCGGGTCGACGATGGTCTATGTCACGCACGATCAGGTCGAGGCGATGACGCTGGCTGACAAAATCGTCGTGCTGCGCGCTGGCGTCGTCGAGCAGATCGGTGCGCCGATGGAGCTCTATGAATCACCCGCCAACATTTTCGTGGCGGGCTTCATCGGCTCGCCCAAGATGAACTTCGTCAACGTCTCGGCGGAACGGGATGCCCTGCGCCTCGACGACGGCTCACAGCTTGCCAGGCCGCAGACCAAAACCGCGCCGCAGCGCCTCGGCGTGCGTGCCGATCAGCTCACGATCATAGATCCGGAGAAGGGCGCCATTCGCGGTGAAGTCAGCGTGGTCGAGCGGCTGGGTGACAGCGAACTCGTCCATGTGCGCACGGCGTGGGAACAGGAAATCGTCGTGCGTGTGCCTGGGGGTACGAACAGTCGGGTGGGCTCGACGGTTGGTTTGGCGCTGGCAGGACGGGTGCATTTCTTTGATGCCGAAGGCCAGGCCATTACCGTGACGAGCCAAGCGCGAACGAACGATTGAACTAATGAACGACGCTAAATCCCGAGGCCCGATGCAAGCGATGCGACCCAACATTCTCTTCATCATGTCCGACGACCACGCAGCGCGTGCAATTTCGTGTTACGGATCGGGGCTCAACGCCACGCCGAACATCGACCGGATCGCCGCTGAGGGGATGCGGCTCGATAATTGTTATGTGACGAATTCCATCTGCACGCCGAGCCGCGCCGCGATCCTCACCGGCACGTACAACCACGTCAATCAGGTCACAACCCTCGACACGTTCCTCGATAACCGGCTGCCCAATGTCGCAAAACATTTGCGCAAGGCCGGGTACGAAACGGCGATTTTCGGCAAGTGGCATCTCGGCGAGGGCGGGGCGCACGAACCGACAGGGTTCGATCATTGGTCGGTTGTGCGCGGGCAGGGCGAGTACTTCGATCCGGTCTTTGTCGACCGCGACGGCACGCATGTCGAACGAGGTTATGCGACCGACGTCATCACCGAAAAGTGCCTCGATTTCTTGAAGCAGCGGAAGAGCGACAAGCCTTTCTTCCTCATGTGCCACCACAAGGCGCCGCACCGAAATTTCTCGCCGCATCCGAAGCATCGTGCCCTCTATGCCGATGATCTGCCGCTGCCGGAAACGTTTTTCGATACGTACGAAAATCGCGGCGCGGCAGCGGCTGCGGCGAAGATGCGGGTCAAGGCCGACATGACCTACGACGACCTCGGCCTCGTGCAGCCCGAAGGCGGGGATGAGG
>DATJTE010000218.1:0-6502 GCA_035503715.1 Rhizobiaceae bacterium
CTGATCATGTCGGAGATATTGATCGGCGCGCTGATCGGCCTGATGGCGCGGCTCTACGTGCTGGCGCTGCAATTCATGCTGTCCGGCATCGCCATGCTGATCGGCTATGGCGGCGTTTCAGGCGTGGGCATCGAGGAGCCGGAGCCGCAGGCTGCACTTGCTTCGCTGATTTCCTTCGCAGCGCTGCTGCTCCTGTTCGTCTTCGACTTCCATCACGACATCATACGCGCGCTGGTTCTGTCCTACGACGTCGCGCCGGTCAGCATGCTGTTCAATCCGCAGACGGCGCTGATCGACCTGACCGACACGCTGTCGGAGGCGTTCCTGGTGATGGTGAGGCTTGGCAGCCCGTTCGTCGCCTATGCGATCCTGGTCAATCTCGGCATAGGCTTCGTCAACAAGCTGGTGCCGCAGATCCCAGTCTACTTTATCTCACTTCCCTTCGTCATCGTCGGCGGATTGATCATCCTCTACATCGGTATTCCGACGATCCTCAGCCTGTTCGCCGACAGTTTTGTCGGCACCACCATCGGGAGGTGAGATGGTTTCGCGCACCGACCGCCTGAAGAAACTCGTCGAGGTGCAGGAGCAGCTCAAGGCGCTGCACGAGGCGAAGCGCGCCGGCTATGTCGCGCGCGCCATGGCTGCCGGCGAGGAAGCCGCCGATCTCGCTCGCCGTGCCGATCAGCACACCGAGATCACCGCCGCATTTCCCGATCTCTACAATCGCAGGATCGAACAGGCGCTGGCGCGCCAGACGGTGAATGACGGCCTGGCGAAGAAGGAAGCAGGCAAGGTTGCGACCGCGACGCTGCGCACCAACATAGTGGAGCGCGCCTACCGCGAGGCCGCGCGTCTCGAAGAGCGGCAGGACTCTGACAAGGAACTGCTTGAAATCATTGGGCGAATGCCACCCAAGCTCAAGTAAGCCTGCCACAAGCTTTCACCCGCATATTCGGTAGCGAAACAGGAAACTGAAAGCGTGGCGATTTCTCCCCCGAGCGACATTGTTCTGGATGTAGCCCGCGCGGTCGAACCGGCTGGGCTCGAAGCGGCAAAGGCACAGCTCGCGCGCCGCGGCGGAGCTGTCGCAGCCGAATTTCGCGTAGACCCGCGCGGCGATCTTTCCGGCTCGACGCTGGAGGCGAGCCGCCTGGCCGCCAAACCCGACACCTTCGTCAAGTTCGAGGCGATGGTGATGCAATCCTTCATCCAGACGATGCTGCCGCAGGAGACAGCGTCGGTTTATGGCGGCGGACTGGCGGGCGACATGTGGAAAGGCCTGATGGCGGAGCAGATCGCCGGCGTCATGGCCGAGCGCGGCGGCATCGGCATCGCGGACCGGCTGCTCAAGGGTCATTACATCGAAGGCGAACAGAAGGTCGCGCTGTCCGGCGTCGGCGATGCATCGGCGGAAGCGGCGCGGGGTGACGCGACGAACCTGTCGCAGTCGCTCGTCAACGAACTGCAACGCAAGCTCACGTCCGGCCTGATTTCCGATACGGCCGCCGAACACGACAAACGATAAGGCGGATCTGCCATGTTCGAATACACCCAGCTCAACGACGACACGCCGCGCGAACCGGCATCGGAGTTTTCGCAGCGCCCGACCAGCCTTGCATCGCTGATCGGCCGCATCGAGCAGGCCGTGGAGGAGGAAACGACGGCGCTTCGCACCGATCTCCGCTTCGACCTCAAGGCATCGAACGCGCGCAAAAGCCGCTATCTCTATGAGCTCAATCGGGCGCTGAGAACCGCGGGACCGTCCGACCTGCGGGCCGAGCAGCATGAGGGGATTAAGCGGCTGCGCGACAAACTTGCGGTGAACGAAGCGGCCCTCCTCGCCCACCTCAATGCTGTCAACGAGGTCGCTACGCTGATGCGCGACGCGATCCAGCGGCACGAGGCCGACGGCACCTATTCCGCAGGCGCATTCGGAGAATACGCCGCGTGATCAAGTTCATCGTCGCCGCGCTGTGGATTTCAGCCGTGACGGTCGGCGCGATGATGTATTCATTCACCTCGCACGAAGCGAAAGTTGCCGCTGAAGCCGAGCCGCCGCTGCTTGGCGGCCTCGACTACATCAAGACCGAGGTCATTTCCGTACCGGTGCTCGGCCAGGCCGGCATATCAGGCTATTTCCTTGCCCGCCTCGTCTACACGATCGAGCCGGAGAAGGCGAAGAAGCTTACCGTTCCCGCGCAGACCCTGATCGGCGACGAGCTTTACAGCTATCTCTTCTCGAACCCGCAGATCGATTTCACGCACACCGACACGCTCGACCTCGATCTGTTTCGCACCGGGATTCGCGACAGGCTGAACAAACGGTTCGGCGAAGAAATCGTGCACGATGTCATCGTCGAGCAGATCGATTTCCTGTCCAAGGAAGAGATCCGCGACAACAATCTGCGCCGCCGTCGCGCCGAGGCGACCGCCGCCGCTCAGACTGAATCCGACAAGCTGCTGGCGCCTCCCGACGCCCATGCCGCAGGCGGTGGACACGGAGCCGATGAAGGCAGTACGGAGGCCGGCGGACACGAGGCAGCGCCGGCGTCACATTGATCTAGACAGCGGCCAGTCCGAGCATCGCCCGCGCTTCGGCCGGGCTCGCGATCTCTCGTCCCGCGTCGCGGGCGCATTTGGCCAGCGCCTCGATCAGTGCGCCGTTTCCTTTGGCACGAGTACCGTCGGGCAGATAGAACGTATCCTCCAGGCCCGTCCGCAGCATGCCGCCGAGTTCCGCGGTTTTACGGTGCACAGGCCAGATCTCCTGCCGGCCGATCAGGGTCGCCTGCCAGTGCGATCCTGCAAGCAGATACTTTTGCATCAGCGCCAGCAGTTCGGCATCAACCGGCATGCCGGACGCGACACCCATGACAAAATTGTACTGCGCCGAACGAGCCATGCCATTCGCGACATACATGCCGACGGAGCGGACGATGCCCGTGTCAAAACACTCGAACTCCGGCAACGCGCCTGTTTCAGCCATCACGTCGAGGAATGACTTCACCTTCTCGACCGGATTGTCGAACAGCATCGGCGGCCATGCCCATGAACCGTCGGCTTTGAGCTTGAGATAGTTCAGGCTGCCGGCGTTGCAGGCGGCGATCTCCGGCTTTGTGGCGCGGATGCAGGCGAGCGGGCCTGAAATATCCTTGCCGACGGTCCCTGTCGTCTGGTTGATGATGATGCCGGGGCACGCGGCGCGGATCGCCTCGGTCACGGCACCGGCAACGACCGGCTCCCAGCTTGGCAGATGGCCCTTGCCCTCGTCCTGCTGGCGGAAATGGATGTGGATGATCGCCGCGCCCGCATCATACGCTTCACGCGCCGATGCGGCGCACTCTTCCGGCGTGACCGGCACATCGTATTGCTTCGGGTCGGTCAGCACGCCGTTCAGCGCGCAGGTGAGGATCGCCTTCTCCATCTGCGTCAGTCCTGCGATCAGTTCGCCCGCTGCTTGTTGCTCGTGCCGGGTAGCGTGCCTTCGAGCTTGCAGATGATGCCGAGCATCACTTCGTCGGCGCCGCCGCCGATGGAAACCAGACGCGTGTCACGATAGGCGCGGCTGATCGGGTTGTCGGCGGTGAAACCCATGCCGCCCCAATATTGCAGGCAGGAGTCCGAGACCTCGCGCACCAGCCTCCCGACTTTCAGCTTTGCCATCGAGGCAAGCCGCGTCACGTCAGCGCCAGCGACATATTGCTCGATCGCGCTCCAGGCGAGCGCGCGCAGCGCCTCGACCTCGGTTCTCAACTCCGCCAGGCGGAAGTGGACGACCTGATTGTCGAGCACCGGCTTGCCGAAGGCGTGGCGGTCGCGCGTGTAATCGATCGTCAGGTCGATCATGTTGTCGAGGTTCTTCAGTGAACTCACCACGGCATAAAGCCGCTCCTCCTGAAATTGCAGCATCTGCATGGTGAAACCCATGCCCTCCTGGCCGATGATGTTCTTCTGCGGCACGCGCACATCATCGAAAAAGAGCTGCGCGGTGTCGGACGAATGCATGCCGATCTTGTGGATCTTCTGGCGCGTAATGCCCTTGGCATCCATCGGCACAGCGATCAGCGACTTGTTCTTGTGCGGCTGACCCTCCGAGGTGTTGGCGAGCAAGCAGCACCAGTCGGCCTTCAGACCGTTGGTGATCCACATTTTGGTGCCGGAGATGACGTAGTCGTCGCCGTCCTTGCGCGCCGTCGTCTTCACCGCCGCGACATCCGATCCGCCACCGGGCTCGGACACGCCAAGACAGGACACGACATCGCCTGCGATCGACGGCGCGAGAAAATTCTTCTTCACGTGGTCGGAGCCAAAACGGTTCAGCGCCGGCGTGGACATATCGGTGTGCACGCCGATCGACATCGGCACGCCGCCGGCCGAGCACAGCCCAAGTTCCTCCGCCATGATCATGGAATAGGAGAAATCGAGGCCGAGGCCGCCATAGGCCGGGTCGTATTTGATGCCGAGCAGGCCGAGATCGCCGAGCTTCTTGAATATCTCATGCGACGGAAACTCTTCCGCCTTCTCCCACGCGTCCATATGCGGGTTGAGCTCTTCCGCGACGAATTTTGCCACGGTGCGGCGGAGCGACTCGTGCTCAGGCGTGAACTGCATGCTGGTCTCCTATCCCCGCGCCACGCCAAAACTGTTCGGCCTCAACGCCTGGCGCTCGCCTTCGGCGGCGATCTGCAAACAAAGGCCGAGCACGCGCCGCGTGTCGCGCGGGTCGATGATGCCGTCATCCCAAAGCCGCGCGGTGGCGAAGAGCGCGTCGGACTGCGCGTCGATGCCTTCGCGAATGGCAGCAGATTGTTTGGCGATCTTGGCCTCGTCGAGTTCGCCGCCCTCGCGGGCGGCCTTGCCGCGCGCCACCATCTCCATCACACGCGCCGCCTGCTCACCGCCCATGACGGCGGTGCGCGCCGAGGGCCACGAGAAGATGAAGCGCGGCGAGAAGCCGCGGCCGCACATGCCATAATTGCCGGCGCCAAACGAACCGCCGATGACGATGGTGAATTTCGGCACGCGCGCATTGGCGACGGCCTGGATCATCTTTGAGCCGTGCTTGATCGCACCATCGCGCTCGGCCTGCGAGCCGATCATGTACCCGGCCGTGTTCTGGAGAAAAACGAGCGGCGTACCAGCCTGATCGCAGATCTGGATGAACTGCGCCACCTTCAGCGAACCGGCCGGCATGATAGGCCCGTTGTTGGCGAGAATGCCGACCCGGCGCCCTTCGATCGAGGCATGGCCGCAGACCATGCCGGAGGCGTAGACCGGCTTGAACTCGAAGAAGTCCGAGCCATCGACAATACGTGCGATGACGTCCTTGCAGTCGAAGGGCCGGCGCGCATCGGCGGGTACGATGCCCATCAGCTCTTCCCGGTCAAAGAGCGGCGGAGCACCGGCGGCCGCGCTGGACGTCTCGTTCCAACCAAGATGCGAAACGATCTGGCGGCCGATGTCAATCGCCTCAGCATCATCGCCGGCGACATATTCGCCGAGACCAGTGACGCGACCGTGCAAATCGGCGCCGCCCAGCGCCTCGTCGGTCGCGTCTTCGCCGATCGCGGCTTTCACCAGCGGCGGACCGGCGAGGAAGATCTTCGATTTTTCGCGCACAAGCACGATGTAATCGGACAGGCCCGGCAGATACGCCCCGCCGGCCGTCGAAGAGCCGTGCACGATGGAAATTTGCGGGATGCCGGCGGCGGAGAGCCGCGCCTGGTTGGCGAAAGAGCGCCCGCCCTCGACGAACATCTCGGCCTGATAGAGCAGGTTGGCTCCGCCGCTTTCGACCAGATAGATCAGCGGCAGCCTGTTCTCGAAGGCAAGCTCGTGCAGCCGCAGCGCCTTCTTCAGCCCGATCGGTGGGATCGTGCCGCCCTTGATCGCGCTGTCGGAGGCCGAGACGATGACGCGCTTGCCGGCGACGACACCGATGCCGGCGATGGTACCGCCGCCCATAATGTTCTTGCCGCCGTCGTCGTCATGCATCTTGTAGCCGGCGAGCGATGCGATCTCGAGGAACGGCTGGCCGGGATCGAGCAAGCGCTCGACGCGCTCGCGCGGCAGGATCTGGCCACGCTCGGCGAAGCGATCCTTCTTCGATGCGGAATTGTCGCGGACGGCTTGCTCGAGCGCGCGCACCTTGGCGAGCTTCTCGGCCATGGCCGCGGAATTGGCACGGAACGCGTCCGACTGCGGATCGAGCGCACTGCGCAGCGCCGCCATCACGCGCCCTCCCCTGACAAGACTCCGGGCGTGACGGCCCGGTGAAAACCGTCAAAGGCTGGTGCTGCCTTGCCCTTGCCGAGTGGGAAAAGCGCGGAGCCAAGCGGCGACCCGCCATCGATGGGAACGGCCACACCGGTGACGAAGGACGCGGCCGGTGACAACAGGAAGCAGACGACGGCGCTGACTTCGGCCTCCACACCGATGCGCCCGAGCGGCACATGCTCTTTAAGCTTCGGGATCAGCGCTTTCGTCATACCCTCATAGG
>DATJTE010000219.1:0-7535 GCA_035503715.1 Rhizobiaceae bacterium
GCGCGAGATTACCGGGTCAAGTTCACGAACGGCGATCCCTTGAATCATGTCGAGGCCAAGATATTGGAATTCGTCGGCAAGCTGCATCCCGAGGTGTTTGTTCCGCTGCAGACTTTCTGCGACACCCAGAGCGAATTCATCGACCACATGATCGCTACGTTCGACCGCGACGTCCAATTCTATATGGCCTATCTGGACTACATCGTCGTCCTGCGCGGTGCCGGGCTGCAGTTTTGCTATCCGCAAGTCTCCGCCTCCAGCAAAGAGGTCTACGATTACGACGGCTTCGACATCGCACTGGCGCACAAGCTGATCGTCGATGGTACTGCGGTCGTCTGTAACGATTTCAGCATTATGGGGGACGAACGAGTCCTGGTCGTCTCCGGTCCGAACCAGGGCGGGAAGACCACTTTTGCCCGCGCCTTCGGACAGATCCACTATCTGGCCGGCATCGGCTGCCCAGTGCCGGGACGCGAGGCGCAATTGTTCTTGTTCGACCGGCTCCACACCCACTTCGAAAAGGAGGAGAAGGTCGAGAACCATCGCGGCCGGCTCGAAGACGACTTGATCCGAATCCGCGAAATTCTCCAAGCGACGACGTCGCAGTCGATCATGGTGCTGAACGAAATCTTCACTTCCACGACGATCATAGACGAGAGCTTCCTGAGCAGGAAAGTGCTGCAGCGAATATTGGAGCTGGACGTTCTGTGCGTTTGGGTGACGTTTGTGGAGGAGCTCGCGTCGTTCGCGCCACAGACTGTTTCGGTGGTCAGCACCGTCGTTGCCGACAATCCGGCTATGCGGACCTTCAAGATCGTGCGCCATCCTGCAGACGGTCTCGCTTACGCGACCGCAATAGCGCAAAAGCATGGTCTGACAGCCGACGCGATCAGGACGCGGGTCCGGTCATGAAGGCCTTTCTCATGCAGAAGGATCGCGATTTCGATCCCGCTCAGACGCTGACGCGGCGAGAGGCCGAGCGGCTGCATAACAGAGGCCGCGCGGCAACCGAGCTCCCGCTGCCATGGAACCAAGCGGCACTGCGGCAGGACCTCGGTCTGGATGTCATTTTCAAGGCGATGGCAGCAGAAGACGTGCTTTTATACGAGGTCGCCCAGATGGCGCTGATGTCCAGCCTGACCGACATGGACACCATCGGATACAGGCAACGCATCGTCGCCGATTGCTTGAAAAATCCTTACATCGTCCGCGCAATGTATCGGATCGCCGTGGAAGCGATCGAACAGGAAAGGGCCAATTACTGGAGTTCCTTCAACCGTTATCCTACCGGAACTCTGCACCATGCGGTCGACGTCATGCAGATGTTCGTCGGCAAGCTTCGGCAATTGCGTAAAATCGCCGATCAGCAGTCGGATCGATTCCAGTCCGACGGTCTGCTCGCGTTGTTTGCGATGCTGCGGCGCGAACTCAGCGACAGCTATTTTGTCGAAGTCGATCGGCACCTGGGCCGCCTCAAGTTTCCGCGCGGGGTCTTGATCAGTGCGGGATTGGGCGAAGGCAATAAAGGCAAAAATTACACGCTCCGCAAGCTTCCCGACGATACCCGAAATTGGCTGGCGCGCCGGCTGTTTGCCGAACGACTGCAGGGCTATTCATTCAAATTGCACCCCCGCGACGATGCCGGTGCGCGGGCCTTGAGCGTGTTGAACGACCGCGGCGTGAATCTCGCCGCCAACGCGTTGGCACAGTCGACCGACCACATCCTCAGCTTCTTTAAGATGCTGCGGACGGAATTGGCATTTTACGTCGGATGTCTGAATTTACGCGAACGGCTTGCGCAGCTGGGCGAGCCTATCTGTTTCCCGGCCCCCTACCCGGTTGCCGAACGAAGATCGTCGTTTACCGGCTTGTACGACGCCGCCTTGGCGCTGAGCATGGGGCGAAGGGTCGTTGCCAACGATCTCGAAGACGGCCATCGCAAACTCGTCATCGTCACCGGCGCGAATACTGGAGGGAAATCCACATTTCTGCGCAGCATCGGCCTGTGCCAATTGATGATGCAAGCCGGCATGTTCGTTCCGGCCGAAAGCTTTGCGGCCGCAATCTGCGAAGGCGTTTATACCCATTACAGGCGCGAAGAAGACTTGGCGATGGAGAGCGGCAAATGGGACGAAGAACTCGGCCGGATGAGCGAAATCGTCGACCGGCTGACGCCTAATTCGCTGATGCTTTTCAACGAGTCTTTCGCCTCGACCAATGAAAGGGAAGGCTCCGAAATAGCTGGCCAGATTGTCGGAGCGCTGCTTGACCGGGAGATCAGGGTGGTCTTCGTGACGCACCTCTATCATTTCGCGCATGCCTTTGCTGAGAATCGTCGAGAAGGAACGACCTTCCTGCGGGCGGAGCGGCGCCCGGACGGCACTCGGCCCTTCAAGCTCATAGTGGCGGAACCATTGGAAACCAGCTACGGCGAAGACCTGTACCGGAAGATCTTTGCCGACGAGGACGAGTGTGAAACACCGGCCGAAGCGGCCGCGCAGTGAGACCGGGGACAACGACATAGGAGACCAGCGGCGCAGCATCGCGCGCTGGCATTCGCAGCGACGGGTCTTATCTGCGGGGTGCGTGTCGGCCCACAGACCGCCAACAGATCGAGTGACGCGATGGCGCCCCAAACCGTTCTCATTTCCGGAATTGGCATCGCCGGACCGACGCTAGCGTTCTGGCTGCGAAAAGCCGGCTTCGCGCCCACGCTCGTCGAGCGGGCGCCGTCATTGCGGTCCGGCGGCTACGTGATCGACTTTTGGGGTCTCGGCTACGACATTGCCGAGCGCATGGCGTTGGCGGCGGACATCGACCGCGCCGGTTATCATGTGCGCGAGCTGCGCATGGTCAACCGCCGCGGCCGGCGCGTGACCGGCTTCGGCACCACCATATTCGACGAGTTGACCGACGGACGTTATGTCACCATCGGCCGCAGCGATCTCTCGCGATTGATCGTCGAACGCGTGAAGGCCGATTGCGAATTGATCTTCGACGACGAAATCGTCGCATTGGAACAGGAGCCGGATGGCGTGCAGGCGCAGCTCAGGCGCGGCGGCAACCGGCGCTTCGACCTCGTAATCGGTGCCGATGGCCTGCACTCGGCGGTGCGCCGGCTCGCCTTCGGCCCGCAGGCCCGCTTTGAAAAGCCGCTCGGTTACAGGGTTGCCGCCTTCGAGAGCGCCGGCTATCGCCCGCGCGACGAGGCCGTCTACACGATTCATACCGAGCCCGGCCTGCAGCTTGGCCGTTTCGCGCTGCGCGGCGACCGCACCTTGTTCCTGTTCGTCTTTGTCGACGATGCAAGCCCGTTGTCCGACAACTTGCCGCTGGACCAGCAGAAGGCGCTGCTGCGCGAGCGCTTCGGCGGCGTGCATTGGGAAAGCGCGCGCATCCTGCACGAGCTCGATCGCACGCAAGAGCTTTATTTCGACCGTGTCAGCCAGATTGCGATGGACCAATGGTCCAAAGGGCGCATTGCGCTTCTCGGCGACGCGGCCTTCTGCATTTCGCTGCTCGGCGGGCAAGGTTCCGCGCTGGCCATGACCGCCGCTTACGTGCTTGCCGGCGAGCTCGCCAAGTCCGGGGGAAGCCACGAAGCGGCGTTTGCCAATTACGAGACCGTGTTGCGCGACTACATCGCCGGCAAGCAGCGCGCGGCGCTGCGCTTTGCCGGCTTCTTCGCGCCGAAGAGCCGACTGAAGCTGTTCCTGCTCGAACAGGCGATCAGATTGTTTCGTATTCCGGGAGTAGCGCGATATGCCGTCGGCCGCGATATCGTCGACAGTCTGAAATTGCCCGACTATCGGTTCGCCTATTCCACCGCGCTTGTCGCCTGAACGCGACGCGCCCGCTACGAGGTCATCGACGGCGCGGCCGCAAAGCCGCGCCGTCCTTCTTTTGCGCGCTGACCGGAGATTTAAGCGACCTTTTCCTTCAGGTGCGGGAACATGGCCTGGAGCGCCTCCTGGTCCATCTCGGTTTTGAACTTGTGCCGATCCTTCAGCGTCGCAGCCTTCTGCGCGGCGGGCCGCGCACTGATCTCGTCGACCAGGCGTTTCAAGTTCTTGAACTTGTCCCAGGCGCCCTCGCCGACGACGTTCGGCAGGAGCCGCGCCCAGCCCCACACGTTCATGTCGACGATGGTGTAGGTGTCGCCGAGCATGTATTTGTGCTTGCCGAGCCGGGCGTCGAGAATGCCGGCGTGGCGCTGGCCCTCGAACACATAGCGGTTGATCGCATAGGGCAGCTTTTCCGGCGCGTAGACCTTGAAATGCACGGCCTGGCCGAAATAGGGCCCGACGCCGGACGAGACGAAGAACATCCAGGACAACAGCTCGCCGCGCGCCTTGTCGGTCTTGGCCGGCAGGAATTTGCCGGTCTTCTCGGCGAGATAAAGCAGAATGGCGCTCGAATCGAACACGGTCGCGTCGCCGTCGACGATCGCCGGCAGCTTGGCGTTCGGATTGATCGCCAGAAAATCCGGCTTGTGCTGCTCGCCCTTGCGGGTGTCGACCGGAATGCCTTCGTAGGGCATCCCGGTTTCCTCAAGAAACAGCGCGACTTTGGTCGGGTTCGGCGCGCCGCTGTAGTAGAATTTCAGCATAATATGACTCCCTCGGTTTCACTGCATGGTATCAGCTAGTGATTGGCCATCCGCGCGCAAGCGGGGGATACGGCCACTCACCGCCTTTCGCCCCCGGCTCCGCGGGGGCATGGAGTTGCGGCAACGAGCGCCGGGCGCGTCAGAACAACCCGACGATCTTGCCGTCGGCGCCGATGTCGATCACGTCGGCTGCCGGCACTCGGGGCAGGCCCGGCATGGTCATGACCTCGCCGCAGATCGCGACGACAAACTCGGCGCCGGCCGATAGCCGCACTTCGCGCACATTGATGATGTGATCGGTCGGCGCGCCCTTGGCGTCGGGATTGGTCGAGAAGCTGTATTGCGTCTTGGCGACGCAGATCGGGAATTTGCCGTAGCCCATCGACTCGAAATTCGCCAATTGATCGCGCACCGACTTGTCGGCGGTCACGTCCTTGGCCCGGTATATTTCCCGGGCGATGGTGCGGATTTTCTCGAACAGCGGCATGTCGTCGGGATATAGAAATTTGAGCTTGCTCTGTCCGCTCTCGGCCACCTTGACCACGGCGCGGGCGACGTTGGCCGCGCCCTCGCCGCCCATCGCCCAGTGATCGGCCATCAGCGCCTCGACGCCGAGCGCCTTGCACTTCTCGGTCACCAGCTTGATCTCGGCCTCGGTGTCGGCGGAGAAGCGATTGATCGAGACCACCGGAACGACGCCGAACTTGCGTATGTTCTCGATATGACGCTGCAGGTTGGCCATGCCGGCATCCAGCGCCTTGAGGTTCTCGGCCTTGAGATCCTCCTTCTTCACGCCGCCGTGCATCTTCAGCGCGCGAATGGTGGCAACCAGAACGACGCAGTCCGGCGCGATGCCGGCCTTGCGGCACTTGATGTCCATGAATTTCTCGGCGCCGAGATCGGCGCCGAAGCCCGCTTCGGTAACGACATAGTCGGCGAGCTTGAGCGCCGTGGTCGTCGCCAGCACCGAGTTGCAACCGTGCGCGATATTGGCGAACGGCCCGCCATGAATGAAGGCCGGCGTGCCTTCGAGCGTCTGCACCAGGTTCGGCGCCAGCGCCTCCTTGAGCAGCACCGTCATCGCCCCCTGCGCCTTGAGCTCGCCGGCGCGGATCGGCTTCCTGTCGCGCGTATAGGCGACGACGATGTTCGAAAGCCGCTTCTTGAGATCGTCGAGGTCGCGCGCCAGGCAGAAGATCGCCATCACCTCGGAGGCGACGGTGATGTCGAAGCCGTCTTCGCGCGGAAAGCCGTTGGCGGTGCCGCCGAGCGAATTCACGATCGAGCGCAGCGCCCGGTCGTTCATGTCGACGACGCGGCGCCAGGCGACACGGCGCGCGTCGATGCCTAGCGCATTGCCCCAGTAGATATGGTTGTCGAGCAGCGCGGCGAGCAGATTGTTGGCCGAGGTAATGGCGTGGAAATCGCCGGTAAAATGCAGGTTGATGTCTTCCATCGGCACGACCTGCGCGTAGCCGCCGCCGGCGGCGCCCCCTTTGACGCCGAACGAAGGGCCGAGCGACGGCTCGCGGATGCACAGCATCGCCTTCTTGCCGATGTGGTTGAGCGCGTCGGTGAGCCCCACGGTCGTCGTCGTCTTGCCTTCGCCCGCCGGCGTCGGATTGATGGCGCTGACCAGGATCAGCTTGCCGTTCGGCTTGTTCTGCAGCGACTTGATGAAATCCATCGACACCTTGGCCTTGTAGTGGCCGTAGGGCTCGAGATTTTCCGGCACGATGCCGAGCTTTTCGCGGGCGATGTCGACGATCGGCCGCTTCTTGGCGGCCTGCGAGATTTCAATATCGGATTTCGGCGACTGATGTTGTGAGGCGGGCATGTCAGAGATCCATCGATTGCATGAAAAACTTGGCGGGGTTTCGGGATCGTCACGACCGGGCTAACGCCGGGCGTGACGCAGGTCGGTCATGTGAAACGGGCCTTTGGCTGGAGGTTGGCGGATTTCGCCCACTCGCCGGCCTCGACTTTCTTGCCGTCGGCCGGCTGCACGCGGGACACCTTGAAGCGGCCGTCGGCGCAGACCACGGTGAAGCCATCAGCCTCGACCGCGACGATCTCACCGAGCTTGCCCGCGATGCCCTTCGGGTCCTTGGCCGGCAGCGGCCGGGCGTCGAAGATTTTCAAGGTCTTGCCGTCGAGCGTCGTCCAGGCGCCCGGCGCGGGGTTGCAGCCGCGGATGAGCCGGTCGATCTGCTCCCACGGCTTGCCCCAGTCGATCCTGGCGTTCTCCGCGGTGCAGCGGCCCTCATAGGTGGCCTTCGACTCGTCCTGCTTGATGCGCGGCGCCTTGCCGGCTTTGACGAGGTCGACGGATTCGAGCATCGCCTCGACGCCCATCGGAAACAGCCGGTCGAAATAAACCGTGCCGAGCGTATCGGTCGGGCCTATCGGCGTTTTTTTCTGGATCAGGACGTCGCCGGTATCGAGCCCGTTGTCCGGCCAGAAGATCGACAGGCCGGTCTCGGCTTCGCCCTTGATGATCGGCCAGTTGATGGCGCTGGCGCCGCGATAGGCCGGCAGCAAGGACGGATGATATTGGATCGAACCGTAGGTGGGAATATTGAGAAACTCTTCCGGCACGAACAGCGTGACGAAGGCCATGACCTGCAGGTCCGGCTTGAGCGCCCTGAACTCTTCCCAGACTTCGGGCTTGCGGTAATTGTCGGGCTGATGCACCGGCAGCTTGGCGGCCAGCGCCGCTTCCTTCAGCGGATCGGCCTTGGCGCCGGGCTTTTCCGGCGCGACGTAGACGGCGACGACCTCCTCGCCACGCTTGAGCAGCGCCTCCAGCACGGCCTTGCCGAACGCCTGCTGCCCGTGAACCACGATGCGCATTCGTTTCCTTCTCCCGTTCTATCGTTCGCCTCTCCCGGCTTTGGGAGAGGCCGGCGGGGCGCGTCGCGCCAAG
>DATJTE010000220.1:0-17529 GCA_035503715.1 Rhizobiaceae bacterium
GGCACCCGCTGTCAGGCCGTTCGAATATTACGAGCCGCTGGATGCGACGCGCCTCGGCTTTCGGCTTCAGGCGGTCGGCGACGTGCTCGACAATCTGCCCGTTTACGCTCAGCGCTTCGCCCGCTGGAAGGCCCGCCGCGATGCCGGCCGCATCCGGCGGACCTCGCCGCTCAAACCCGGCCGCGCGCCTGGCAGCCTGAAGAAACCCAAGCATGAGGTGCACGATTTGCTGGCCGACCTCCAGCACTTCGCGAGGCTGTCGCTCGAACGCCCCGACACGTCCTGATGGTGCACCGTTCTGCAACACCAATCGGCCCGTTTTCAGGTGCGCTTGCCCGCGCGCCCGCTTCGGCGCGCGCCTTTCTCTGGCAAAAGCAACCCGCGACCCCATCCGCGCGTTATACTGCCGTGCCGAGGGGTACTGCATGACCACCGAACAGATCCTGTCCTTCGCCGTCATCGCGGGCATGATGGCGGCTTTCATCTGGGGCTATTTCCGCTACGACCTCGTCGCCGCCGGCGCGCTGCTCGCAGCACTCGCGCTGGGCGTCGTAAAATTCGACGACGCCTTCTCCGGCTTCAGCGACGACATCGTCATCATCGTCGGCAGCGCGCTGCTCGTTTCCGCCGCGGTGGCGCGTTCGGGCATCATGGAGCGGCTGGTCAACCGCATCACGCCGACCGTCTCCTCCGTGCGCATCGAACTCGCCCTCCTGGTCGGCATCGTCACGATCCTCTCCGCCTTCGTGAAGAATATCGGCGCGCTGGCCATCATGATCCCGATCGCCTTCCAATTCGCCAAGCGCCGCAACGTCTCGCCGTCGATCTTCCTGATGCCGATGGCGTTCGGCGCGCTGCTCGGCGGGCTGATGACGCAGATCGGCACCTCGCCCAACATCATCGTGTCGCGCATCCGCGAGGAGATGACCGGCGAGAGTTTCACCATGTTCGACTTCACGCCGATGGGCGCCGCCCTTTCGGTGGTCGGCCTCGTCTTCCTCGTGCTGTTCTACTGGCTGGTGCCGGAGCGCACCCGCGCCACCGGCTCGGTGACCGAGGCGATCGCGATCGAAAACTACCTCGCCGAGGCGAAGGTCGCCGCGGCGTCGTCCGTAAAAGACAAGCCGATCGCCGACCTGCTGAAGCTCGCGGAAGGCGCATCGAAAGTCACGTCGATCCTGCGCAAGGACGCGGCCGGCAAGGAGCTGAAGATCGTCCCTCTCCCGGACGTCGTGATGCGCGAGGGCGACATCATCATCCTCGAAGGCGACCCCGAGGCGCTGGAGCGCATCGTCGACAAGGGCGCGCTGTCGCTCACCGGCGACCGCGACATCGAGAAGGCGGAAGGCGCCAAGGATGTCGCGGCGATCGAGGCGGTGATCGTCGAGAACTCCATCCTGATCGGCCTGTCGGCCAACCGGCTGGCGCTGTTCGACCGCTACGGCGTCAATTTGCTCGCCGTCAGCCGGCATGGGCAGAGGTTGGAAGGGCGGCTGAAGGATGTGGTGATGCAGCTCGGCGACGTGATCGTGCTGCAGGGCAACCGCGAGCGCATGGCGGAGGTGCTGCGCGAGTTCGGCACGCTGCCGCTGGCCGAGCGGCCGCTGATGCTGGGCAGCGTGCGCAAGGGCGTGGTGCCGCTCACCATCCTGCTCGCCGCCATGGCGGCCACGGCTTTCGGCGTCGTGCCGGTGGAGGTGGCGTTCTTCGCGGCCGCGGTGCTGATGGTCTTTTTCCGCGCCATTCCGCTCCGCGACGTCTATGGCGCGATCGACGGGCCGATCCTGGTGATGCTGGCAGCCCTCATCCCGGTCAGCGACTCGCTCCGGCAAACCGGCGCCACCGACCTGATCTCCGACTGGCTGGCCGACATTGCCACCGCCCTGCCGCCCGCCGGCGCGCTGGCGATCATCCTCGTCGCGGCAATGGCGGTGACGCCGTTCCTCAACAATGCAGCGACCGTGCTTGTCATGGCGCCGATCGCGGCGGGTTTCGCGACCAGCCTCGGCTTCAAACCCGAAGCATTCCTGATGGCGGTGGCGATCGGCGCGGGCTGCGATTTTTTGACCCCGATCGGCCACCAGTGCAACACGCTGGTGATGGGGCCGGGCGGCTATCGTTTCGGCGATTATTCCAGGCTTGGCGCGCCGCTCTCGCTGCTGGTCGTGCTGGTCTCGGTGCCGCTCCTGATGATCGTCTGGCCGCTCACATGAGGGATTTACTTCGCGATGGAATTCACCTCGCCGTTCGCTTCGCGCTCGATCTTTGCGACCGCCTCCTTGATCTTCTCCGGCGCTGCGTGCTCGAGGCCGACAACCTCATTGCGCGCCTGTTTCAGCGCAACAACGATCTCGTCGAGCTTCGCCTGCATGGCAGCGGTGTCGCGATAGTTCTGCACCAGAACCACACCCGTCAGGACGATCGCCATAACGGACAAATAGTAGGTCGTGACGCCAACGAATCCATACACCGCAAAGACGCTGCAAACCGCCATCGACGCCAGCAGCAGGTAGAACCCTGGCGGACGCGAAAAGAACTCCGCGAGGTAGAAAAGGAAATTGTTCAAGGAATACTCCTGGTTGAAACGCCCGCGCAGGGCGAATCCCTTCGCCTAGCAAACGTGTTTCAAAGCAACAGGTTGCATCCAGGCGGCCGCGACCAGGCGCGTCAAAGCTCCTTGGCGAGCTCCTCGCGATCGATGTGCTCGAAATGGACCTCGGCCACCGGCTGGCCGCTTGCGCTGAATACGCGTACGGCCCAGCCCGTTCTGGTCTCGTCCTTCAGCGCCGCTTCCTTGACCAGGTCCTTTGCGGAATTCATCGCCTCGGCACGCGCCGCCTGGTCGTTCGGCAGCTCGACATCGGGAATCTGCTGGCGGCCGTCATCGGCAAATTCAAATCGATATTGGGGCATTTATGAACCTTTGCAGGCCATGCCTGCGTTGATCGACAACAATTCCGCAGCGCAAAAAGCGTTCCCGGACCTTGGCGCGAAGCAGCGTTTTCGCGGAACGGAAGGAGGCCGAAGCCGTTTCCCGGAACGACGAGTTTCCCGATGGCGTTCCACGCATCGTGCGGAACAGAACGAAAGGGCCAACCCATGATCCGTCTGTTGCTTACCGCCGCCGCGGGATATGCGATCTACCGAATCTCGCGCGAGTTCCTGGACACCATCCCGTCCGAATTCGAGCCGATGCCCGGCACGCCGCCATCGACACCCGAAGCGCAGCCCGCGAACGGGTCAGGCGCCGGCCGGAATCCGCGCTGAGACGATTTCACCAGCGATCCATTCGAGCACGGCCGTGACGTCCTTCAGCGCATAATCCGCCGAGGTCACGCCGCGCGGGCGAACCCTGACCGACATGCCGCCGACCGCGTTGACGTAGTCGAAGCCAGCCTCGTCGGCGACATCGTCGCCCAGAAAGACCGGCAACCGCCCGGCAAAAGGCGGCGACTGCATGAACCGCTCGATCGCGGCGCTTTTCAGCGCATCGACGGGCAGGAATTCGAGCCCGGCATGTCCCGCGACAATGCGATAGCCTTCAGGGAGCGTTGCGAGCGCCTTTTTCGCCGCCGCCTTCACCGCCGGAAACGCCAAAGGTGCTGCGCGCGTATGGACCGCCAGCACCGGTCCCTTGCGCTCGAAATAGATGCCCTGGGTGGTGTGGAACTCGCGCGCCAGCGCGTCGGCAACGGCGGCGAGATCGGCCGGTTCGGCCGCTTGCACCGCAGCGCCGTCCGCCGTCAGCCGGTGCTCAAGTCCGTACAGGCCTGCGATCGGCAGCCGCAACGGCGCAAACGCTTCATCGACCATCTTGATGGAGCGGCCGGTGACGAAGGCCACGGCGCCGCCGAGGCGTGCGCTGGCGCGCGACAGGATTGTCCGCAGCGCGTCGTCGGCGACCGCATCCTCTGGATGCGCCTTGTGTTCGATCAGCGTGCCATCGATGTCGAGGAAGAGCGCGATGTCCTCGCGTTCGGCCAGATGCGGATATGGAAGATCGGGAGCCTGGGTCATGCCGACGACCGCAAGCCAAGGTGAGGATTGGTGTTCGCCGGCTGCACGGCCGGCGCGGACAGGCTCGTCCGGTTGCGCAGGCGCGCCGCGTCGATCAGCATGCTGCCCGCCCAGCGATAGACATTGTTGGTGCGCACCACCTCGCGCATGCGGCGCATGCGCTCCTGCATTTCCTCATCCGTCATCGTCAGCGCCTGATGGAAAGCTTCGCCCATCGCAGAGGCGTCGAAGGGATTGACCACCAACGCGTCGACCAGTTCGCGCGACGCGCCGGTGAAGGCGCTGAGCACCAGCACGCCGGTCTCGTCGCTGCGTGCGGCGACAAATTCCTTGGCGACGAGGTTCATGCCGTCATGCAGGCTGCTGACGACACAGATGTCGGCGCCCTTGTAAAGCTCCAGCAGATCGGTCTGGTCGTGGTGCTCGTCGAGCAGGATGACCGGCTTGTAGTCGCCGCGGCCGTAACGCTCATTGATCTCGGTCACAAGATCGAGACACTCCTTGTGAAGCAGCTGATAGGCCGGCAAGGCGCCGCGGCTCGGTGCCGCGATCTGCAGGAAGACCAGGCGGCCGATCCAGTCCGAATGCTGCTGGAAGAACTCGTCCAGCGCGTGGAAGCGATCGAGGATGCCCTTGGTATAGTCGAGCCGTTCGACGCCGAGCCCGATCTTCATGTCCGCCGGCAGTTCGAAGCGGCGGAGGATGCGGCTGCGGGCATTGTCGTTGGCGGCCGGAACCATATCGCGGCCGGGCCATTCGATCGAGATCGGATAAGGATGCACAGCGGTCAGCAGACCGCCATAGGAGATCGCGCCATCCTCGCGGTCGATGCGCGATTCCAGGAAGCGGTCGACGCTGTCGATGAAATTGTTGCAGTGAAGCTGGATGTGGAAGCCGAGGATCGAACTGCCCAGCAATCCGTCGATGATCTGCTCCTTATACGGACAAACGGAGAAGACCTCGGCATTCGGCCACGGAATGTGCCAGAAGGTGATGATGATCGCGTTCGGCAGCTTTTCGCGGATCAGACGCGGCAGCAGCGCGAAGTGATAGTCCTGCACCAGCACGATCGGCCGGTCGGTCTTGGCTTCCTGGAACACCACCTCTGCGAACTTGCGGTTCACCGCCTGGTAGCATTCCCAGTCGGCGGCGCGGAATGTCGGGCGCGTGAAGGCGATGTGGCAGAGCGGCCAGAGGCCTTCATTGGCGAAGCCGCTGTAGTAACCGTTGTATTCCTCATCGTTCAGCCAGACGCGCCGCAGCGTGTAGGCGGGCTTGTGCGGTGGCACCGCGATCCTGTCGTCTCGGTCCACCGTCTCCCGGTCCCCCGAGCCGCCGCCATAAGCGATCCAGGTGCCGGCGCAGGTGCGGGTGATCGGCTCCAGTGCGGACACCAGCCCGCTCGCCGGAACGAGGAGTTCGACGCGATCACCTTTGCGCTCGTGGATATACGGCTCGCGGTTGGAAACGACGATCAGATCGCCGTCCGGCAGCTCGTTTTCGAGGATCTGGCGAAGCAGGTCCGGCGACCATTGCACGACCGCATCGTTAGCCGCGATCTTGTCGCCGGTACGCGGCAGCGGCGCGGGCGCGACCGCGGCTGCGTTCACTTGACCACGCGCACGGAAAACGGCCAGCCATACTGCCAGAATTGAAAGGAAAAAGCTGAACGCGACGCTTGCAAGAAGCAAAACGTCCCAAGTAGCAACCGACATTTTCTCCGTATGTCCCTATACTTTACGGCGGGCCGCCAAAGGCCGACCCTGGAGCTAAACCAGTGCGATGCACAATTGTTCCGAAGACGCACGGAACTCATGAGCGCACCACCAGCGAAACGAGCCCCTCGTGCCGCTCGTCGATGTAGCTGGCGACACGTTTCCCAATCCGTTGAAAATGAAGATCGACCGCCGCCGATCCGACCGAGAGGCGGCTGACCGTGAGCTTGTCGATGCCGATCGGCAGGCGTGGCCGGTCGATCTGGATTTCGCCTTTCCAGCCATCGATCCGCAAGCCGAGACAAGCCTGCAACAGCATGAAGGCCGAACCGGCCGACCAGGCCTGCGGCAGGCAGGCAACCGGATAGGCCACCGGCGCTTCGCCGGGCAGCCGCGCGAAACCGCAAAACAGTTCCGGCAGGCGCATCTGGAACTGCACAGCGGCCTCGAAGATGCTGCTCGTCAGCTTGGCGATGCCGTCACGCTCGCTGTAGCGCGCGAGGCCCGCCGCGCAGATCGCGGTGTCGTGCGGCCAAACCGAGCCGTTGTGATAGGACATCGGATTGAACGGCAGCTCATTGTCGGCCAGCGTGCGGATGCCCCAGCCGGTGTTCATGTGAGCGGTGAAAAGCTGATCGGCGACGCGTCGCGCACGGTCTTGCTCTGGCAACCCGACGAAGAGCAGATGCGCGGCATTGGAGGTGCGCACCTTGCACTGCTTGCCCTCGCCGTCCAGCGCCAGCGCGTAATAGCCGTCCTCCTCATCCCAGAACTCGGCCTCCACCGCGGCGCGTACTTTCTCCGCGAGCGCTTCCCAATGCTCCGCCTTCTCCGTCTCGCCGCGCCGTTTCGCCAGCGAGGCAAGGCCCTTGTAAGCGCCGAAGACATAACCCTGCACCTCGACCAGCGCGATCGGGCCGGGCGGGGTGCGGCCATCGGCGTGGAAGACGGCGTCGGCGCTGTCCTTCCAGCCTTGATTGGTCAGACCCGTCTCGGCGGCGCGCTTGTAGGTGACGAAGCCGCCTGCATTGCGCGAGCCGGTCTCCTCCATCCAGCCGGCAGCAGCCGTCAGCGACGGCCAAAACCGGTCGACGAACTCCATATCGCCGGTGCGATCCGCGTAAGAGGTCGCGAGGTAGATGTAGAGCGGCGTGGTGTCGACGCCGCCATAATAACGGCCGAACGGAAGCTCGCGCAGCACCGCCATCTCGCCCTTGCGCGTCTCGTGCATGATTTTTCCTGGCTCGGAATCACTGAAGGCGGACGTCTCGATCGCCTGGTGTTTGGCGAGGAAGGAGAGAACGCCGAGCGCCAGCGTGGGGTTCAGCCAAAGCATCTGGATCGCCGAGATCACGCCGTCGCGGCCGAAGGCCGTCGAGAACCAGGGAATGCCGGCATAAGGATACGGCCCGGTTTCCAGCTCGGTCGTGAGAAGCGCGATGTCGGCGCGCGCCCGCGTCAGCCAATCGTTGAAGACGCGGCCCGAGCTTCTGACCGTCGCGCCGTTCCGCCGCTTCGAGCGCATCGAAAAGCGCGCCCTTGCCGCAGCGGCGCGAAAACGTTCGCGACTTGGCTCGGCGTGATCCGCGCCGACCTCGAAGAAAATCCGCTCGCGGCTGCGCGGCGCCACCTCCAGGACAAAGGCCGCTTCACCCGCATTGAGCCGCGATGGCGCTGGCGAGAACGAGATCACAGAGCGGCGGACGACCTGATCCAGCCCCTCATAGTGGAAGGTGACCCGGTCGTCGCCGACATCCGCATCCTGGTAGCGGCCGCGCCGCAGGCGCGTCGTGCCGCGCACCTCGAACATGTCGCGAAAATCGGCGGCGAACTCGATCAGCACAGGGAGCGTCACGCGCTGCGCGGAATAATTGGTGAGCGCGATGCGCTCATACATGCGGTCCTGCCAGAGGAAACGCGTGCGCTCGATATGGATCACGCCTTGCGGCGTCTCGGCGCCGGAAGCTGATCTGGCGCTCCTGTTGCTCATATTGGCGGTGAACAGGATATTGTCCTGCGACAGAGAGGCGCCGAGCAGCGAGGGCACCAGTCCGCCGACATAGAGCCTCAAGAGCGACAGGACGCGCGTGTCGTTGTGGAACAGCCCATCGCCCGCGCCGCGAATGTCGCCATGCGCATCGGCGACAACGAAGCAATCCTCGTGTTTCAGCGCGAACTGGCGATGCGGCTCGCGCGGCGCCGCCTCGTCGAGCGCGGAGAGCGCCACGGCCGGGTCGAGATGCCGTTCATCGACTTTAAGAGATGCGGACATCCTGCACTGTCCTCATATTCTTCGGGGTCAATGACGGGTTGGACACGCCGGGTCTATTCGGCTTTCGCTCCGCACTAACGAGCGACGCGTAGATCGCCTCATAGTCGCTCACCATGCGCCTCGCAGAAAATCTCCGCTCGAAAACCTGGCGGATGTGCGCGCGATCGAGCGCGCCGACCTTTCTGACGGCTGCGGCAGCCTCATCGACGGTGTCGACGATGAAGCCTGTCACGCCATCGTCGACGATCTCCGGCATCGCGCCTTCGGGCCAGGCAATCACCGGCACGCCGAACGCCATCGCTTCAATGACGACGAGTCCAAACGGCTCCGGCCAGTCGATCGGGAACAGCAAGGCATGCGCGCCGGCGAAAAAATCGACCTTGCCGGCCTCGTCCACCTCGCCGACGAACTCTATATCGCCGCTCTCGATCAGCGGGCGGATTTCCTCGCGATAATATGCCTCGTCATCGCCTTCGATCTTTGCGGCGATCTTCAGCGTCATGCCGGCGCGCCTGGCGATGTCGATCGCGCGGTCCGGCCGCTTGGCCCGCGACATGCGGCCGAGGAAGGCCAGATACGGCTTTTCTGCAGGCTCGCCGGTGAGGCGCGGAAAAAGCTCGAGCGGCAGGCCGTGATAGACATTGCCGACCCAGTTTGCCTCGGCGAGCGGCTTTCTCTGGCGTTTCGAGATCGAGATCATCGGGAAATCGGGCCAGCGGCGATACGCGGCCGGCAGATCGCTGTAGTCGAGCCGGCCATGCGGCGTCGTGACCGTTTTTTGCTCCATCCCTTCGAACACCGGGAAATGAACGAAATGGCTCAGATGGAAATGGATGACATCGAAGCGGTCGGCTTGCTTGCGGACCTCATGCAACATCGTGAGATGCGCCGCCTGCGGCGAGACAATGGGATTGGGGTCGAGTCTCAACGCCACGTCACGAACCGCGACCAGTTTCGCACTGGTCTCGGAATCGCCGCTGGCGAAGAGTGTCACGTCATGTCCACGCTGGACAAGTCCTTCGGTCAGAAAGGAAACGATGCGCTCGGTGCCGCCATAAAGCCGAGGCGGAACCGCCTCGTGAAGCGGCGCGACCTGGGCAATTCTCATTGCAGCTTGCCGGCGGCGTCGCCTTTTTCCTCTTTTGCCGCTTCCTCACCGTCAGCCGCCGCGTCGTCCGCCACATAGGTGTAGTCCGGCGTGTCGGCGCCAAAGAGATGCTTGTCAGCGGATTCGCGCCACGCCCTGTCGGCGTCGCTCGCCGATGCGCTGTCCTGCGCGATTTCGTCAGATTCTCCGAACCGCGCCTTGTTGGCGAGCCATGCCGGCGTAATTTCTCTCAAAAACTCGGCAAGTCTGCCCATGTCTGAACTCCCTTCAAGAGAGACGAAACTTGGCAGGCGCGCGAAGGTTCCAAGGAAAGAGACACTGCGGCACATCGCGCCCGTTTCCGCCGGTCAGTGGCACTCCGGGGGATGCCTCGTCGAGCACATCAAAAGAATGCCACGCCATGCATGCCGCATATGCCGCCGCGTCGCGCTGCTCACATGGACCACCGGGTGGTCGCCCAGCGCATCGTGCATCGCGTCGCTTCATGGCAAGCCGAAAATTGCATACGGAGCCGACAAACATGTATGATTGTCCTAACCTTCATACTTGACTCGGTTTCATGACTGTTTCGATGCAGCACCTGTTCCTCAATCTCGACCGCGCCGGCCCTATTCCCCTCTACTACCAGATCGCCAAGCGGCTTCGCGAAGGGATCCGTAGCGGGGAGCTGGCGGCCGGCACGCGCATTGAAAACGAGCAGGCGCTCGTGGAGCAGCTCGGCATTTCCCGGCCGACGATCCGGCGCGCCTTCCAGGAATTGGTCGACGAGGGGCTGCTGGTGCGCCAGCGCGGCATCGGCACGCAGGTCGTCGGCGGCCCGCCGCCGCGCGAGATCAACATATCCAGCCTGTCGGACGATCTGCAACTCGGCGAGCACGATCTGTCGACCAGCGTGCTGCTGCATGAGCAGATCGTTCCCGAGCCGGTGGTGCTCGACAAGCTCGACCTGCCGCCGGAAACGACGGTCCTGCATTCACGCCGCCTGCGGTTCAGCCATGGCGTGCCGTTCGCGGTGTTCGAAGATTTTCTGCATCCGGATTTCCTGTCGATCACGCGCGAACAACTCGCGGAACACGACCTTTACAAGCTCATGCGCCTGCGCGGGACGATTCCGAAGGTGACACGGCAGTCGGTGACGGCGCGGCCCGCGACGAAGGAGGAGACAGCGCTGTTCCAGATGGCGAAGCCGAAACTGCCTGTGCTGTCGGTGATCCGCACGGTGTTCGATCAGTCCGGCCGTTCGGTCGATGTCGGCTGGAACGCCTACCACCCTGACATCTATTCGCTGAACATGACGCTGGTCGAGAAGTAGACGGCTCTTCAGGCCAGGGCTGGCCCGATCCGGACAATCCTTTCCTTCAGCGAAGCCTCCGCGGCCGCGAGCACGGCCGTCACCTGCACTGCGAAGCGCGCATCGTAGAGCAATGATTTTTGAAGAGTGCCGTTTGCGGCAGCCGAGAGGCTGCACAAGGCGGTCTGATACGCCTCGATTGACAAAGAGTTCCAGTTGCCAGTCGGCGGCAGCTCTTTCATCCCGCTGCTCCCGAAGAGCATGGTCTTTCCCGGCAGCGGTGTCATGGCATCGCGCGCGAGCGTCAGCGTGGCGATCGCGCCCGCGCCTGTAACCAGCGTGAGCGACACCAGATCCCCCTGCCCTCGAACGGCGATAACCTCTGCAAACTCACCGAACACCGCGAGCAGGAGCGCGACTGCGTGCGGCGCCGTATCCCACAATGCGCCGGCGTCGAGCCGCCAGTCGCTGGCGTGAAATGGGTTTCGGGCATCGGTCAAGGCTTGCGAAAAGCGCTCCAGGCTTGCCGCGAACCAGCCGCCTGTCGCCTTTGTTTGCGCGACCCACTGACCGACATCCTGCGAGAGAAGTTGAGGAAAGAACACGACGGACGCCAAGCCGTTCGCGACCAAGGTTTCCTCGATTTTTCGCGCGGTGGGGAGATCGAGCGCCAGAGGCTTCTCCAGAAGCAGGTGCTTGCGGGCCTTTGCCGCGGCAAGTGCGAATTCCGGCTGCAACTCGGGCGGCAAGGCTATCCCGACAATCTCGACGCTCTGGAGAAACGCGTCGAGATCTTGATACGCCTCGATGTGATGCGTCGAGGCGGCAATTTTCAGCGCCTCGGCATTCCGGCCGAATACTGATGTGAAGATGACGTCGCTGCTTGCAGCCGCTGCCGGCATGTGAACCGCGCGCGCCCACGCGCCGGTTCCGATCACGCCGAACCGCGGTTTCGGCAAGCTCATCCCTTGACGGCGCCGCCGGTCGTTCCAGCCGCCAGATGCTTCTGCACGAAGAAACCGACAATGATCAGCGGCACCATCGTTGCGGTGGCGGCGGCGCTGCTCAATCCCCAATCGACCGAAATCGCACCGACGAAGCCGGCGATGCCGACCGGCAGCGTGTAGGTGTCGAGGTTGGTGAGTTGCAGCGAGAACAGCAGCTCGTTCCACGAATACTGCATGCTGAGAACGAAGGCTGCAGCGACGCCCGGCAGTATCAATGGGAACAGCACCTTCCAGAAGGTCTGCATCCGCGTGCAGCCGTCGATGATCGCCGCCTGCTGCAGTTCATGCGGCACATCGCGCAGGAACCCCATCATCAGCCAGACGACGAACGGAAGGTTGAGCGCGATATGCGCGATGATCGGCCCGATCAGCGTGCCACGCAGGCCGATGCCATTGATCAGCACGAATAGCGGCAAGAGCATGGAGATGGTCGGCACCAGCTTGCCGAGGAAGAAGGCGTTGGCGATCGTGTTGGCCGAGCGGAGACGGAAGCTGGTCAGCGCGTAAGCGGCAAAGGTGCCGATGACGATGACGATGACCGTCGACACGAGCGCGACGATCACGCTGTTCACGTAGTAGAGCCCGAAGCTCGCCTTGGTGAACGCGTTGACGTAATTGTCGAGCGTCGGCGTGAAGAACAGCGTTGGCGTCGGCGTAAAGATGTCCTTGGCGCGCTTGAACGAGTTCAGCACGACAAGGCCGATCGGGATCACCGTCCAGAAGGTGAAGGCGATCAGTACCGTCCAGATCGCGATCGAGCGTCGGCGACTCCTCCGCATCTCAGGCCTCCGCGTCGCGGGCCGAGTTGCGCGTGAACGGCGCAAACAGGACGATGAGGCAGATCAGCGTGACGACGGAAACGGCCATGGCAAAACCCATGCGGCTGTTCTCGAACGCTTCCTTGTAGGCGTAGACGCTGAGCGTCGTCGTGGCGTTGGCGGGGCCGCCGCCGGTCAGACCGTAGACCAGGTCGAAGGTGCGGAACGCATCGGTGCCGCGGATCAGGATCAGCACGGTCAGCACTTTGGCCATAAGCGGCAGCGTGATGGAGAACAGCATGCGCCATGCGCCCGCACCGTCGATATGCGCGGCTTCATAAAGCTCTTCGGGAATGACGGTCAGGCCGGCCGACGCCACCAGGATGATGAATGGCACGGTGTGCCAGACGTCGGCAACGACGATGCAGATCAGCGCGGTCGTCGAACTGGTCAGGCCGCCGAAATCCTGCAGGCCGAAGAAGCCGAGGAAGTAATAGACGAGCCCATAAGTCGGATCGTACATGTAGCGCCAGATCAGGCTGACGATGATCGGCGAGATCAGGATCGGCATGGCGAAAATCGCGCGAAGCACGTTCGCAGCGCTGCGATCGACCTCCTTCAGCAGTACGGCAATGCCGACGCCAACGCCGAGACACAGCGCGAGCGACAGCGCTGTCAACAGCACGGTGTTCAGGAGCGCGCGCAACGCCGACGGATCGGAGAAGAAATGTATGTAATTGTCGAGGAAGACGAAGCGCATGTTCGCTTCCTGACCAAGGCTGTAGTCGAAGAAGCTCGCGTAGAGTGCGTAGCCGAGCGGCAGGATCATCACAACGAAAATCGCGGCCGCCGCCGGCAACAATAGAAGAAGGGCGAGTTGCTGATCGCGTCGGATGTGAGGGCTGGTGCGCAGACGCCGTTGTGAACCAATCATCGCGAAACCAGCTGCACGGGACTCTTGTTGCACGGTCCCGTCCCATGCGATCGCACGGGGCGGGACCGCCGAGAGGGCGACCTAGAATTTAGAGGCTTGGCTCTCCTGAACCTGCTTTAGCATCGCCGCCGGGTCGTCGCCATTGGTGACGACGCCGGAGAGCCCACCGGCAAGGGCATCAAGCAGTTGCGGCGCCGCCGGCTGCAGCGGCAAGGTCACGCCGTTCGAGAGCGCCTCGTTCGCAGCTGCCAACCATGGCGCGCGCTTGGCGATCTCGGGATCCGAGGAGAGCGACGCGCGGAAGCTGATAAAGGCCGGGTCGATGGCGCTGATCTCGGTGAGCGCCTTCTTGCTGGCCAGCCAGGCGCCGAGTTTGAATGCCTCTTCCTTGTTCTTCGAGTCGGCCGGGACTGCCCAGGCCCAGGTCTGCAAGAGGCCGGAGGGCTTCTTGTTGTACGGGATTACGGCATATCCGAGCTTGCCGGCAACGTTCGAGTCTGCCGGATTCTCGAGCGCCTTGAAGAGGCCCGACGCGGTGATGCCCATGGGTGCCTGACCAAACTGCAGCGCCTTCGCCACCTCGTCCCAGTGCCAGCCATTCGAGCCGTTGAGGCTGCTCTTGCTGAGCTCCTGCATGAAGGCGACGGTCTCGACAACGGCCGGCTCGTTGACGGCCAGTTTGCCGTCTGCATTGAAAAAGCCGGAATCATTGCCGGCGAGCAGGACAGCGAGGATGTTGGTGATCGCCGAACCCTGCCGGAACGGCAATGCGACGCCGGTACCGGCTTCCTTCAGCTTCGCCGACGCGGCCAGGAATTCCGGCCATGTCTTGGGTGGCGTGATGCCTGCCGCGGACAGCGCGTCGTTGTCGTAAACGAGCAGCGGCGTCTGCGCGAAATAGGGGATTGCCTGCAGCGACCCGCCAGCCGTGTAAACATTGAGGCCGGCTTTCGAGAAGTCCGCGAGATCCCAGCCTTCGCCCGTCAGCATCGCGTCTTTGACGAAATCATCGAGCGGCGTAAGATAACCGGCGGTGCTGTACTCGCCGAACCAGGCCTCCGGCACGTAGATCAGGTCGTACTCGCCGGTCTTGGTGCTCATATTGAGCACCTGCTTCTGCTTCAACTGACCGTAGTCGATGGCGTCGAACTTGATCGTGACGCCGGTCTCCATGCTGTACTCGTCAAGCAGGACCTTCTGCGCGTCCGCTTGCGGACCGGCCCAGCGCGAAACGGTCAGCGTCACATCCGCGGCAAAAGCGGGTGCGAGCGCCGTGCCGCCCGCGAGGGCTGCCAGAAACGTTAGTCCCAGAACTCCATTCTTCAGTGTCTGACGCATTAATTCCTCCCTAAAGCGTGCAGCCCGATTTTTCTTCACTCCAAATGCTTCAGCGCCCTGCCTACGCCCGCTATCGCGCAAGCGTTCCAACCTGGCGCCGAACCTCGTCCATGGTCTCCATCACTTCGATAGCGAAATCGATTGGATGCAGCGGCGAGTCCTCCAGCCCGTCCGCGACATGCTGCGCGACGGCAGCAGCCTGCCATGCAAGCCCTCCACGAAACTCGATGCCCGTATCGTTCACGAACTGGACGCGGACGTCGCCCTTACCCGGCGCCACCAGTTCGAAACCGGCCGGCACGGCGAACCATGGGTTGACTTCAATCCTCCCGGTCGAGCCACAGACGCTGGCGCGCGCCGGGCTGAACGACATGAGGTTGGTGCTGAGGATCGCTTGCGCGCCGCTCTCGTAGCCGAGCACAATCGCCGTGCGCGCATCGACGCCTGTCGATGTCTTGTTGCCGATCGCTGTGATCGCTTTCGGCTTGCCGAGCCACAAATGGCTGAACCAGATCGGATAGATGCCGAGATCGAGAAGCGCGCCGCCGCCGAGCTCTGGGTTATAGACGCGGCCCGTCGGATCGGGAGAGCCGCGGGTGCCGAAATCGGCGAGCACCAGTTGCAGATCGCCGAGCACGCCGTCGTCGCGAAGCTGCAGCATGACATCGGTCTGCGGCAGATAGCGCGTCCACATCGCTTCCATCGCGAATACACCGGCGGCCTTCGCCGCATCGCGGATCTCTCGCGCTTCCGCCGAGGTCAGCGCCACCGGCTTCTCGACCAGGACATGCTTGCCGGCGGCAATCGCCTTCAGCGCCATTAGTTTGTGCTCGCTGTGCGGCGATGCGACATAAACAATGTCGACATCCGGGTCAGCGACCAGCGTCTCGTGGCTTTCATGCCAGCGGGCGATGCCGTGTGCCTCCGCGAAGGCGCGGGCGCGTTCGGGAGACCGACCCGCGACGGCAATCGCCCGCTGATCTGTATGCGCATGCATGGCGCGGACGAAGTCTCGTGCAATCTCGCCAGGCGCCAGAATACCCCAGCGCAGAACCGCCCCGCCGCGCAGAGGCGCGGTTCGTGGAGAAGGCAGGGTCTTCGGGAAATTTGCCATATGTTTGTTGTATAGTATGTATTAACAAAGTCAAGCAAGCTGCTTGACGATTTCGCTGACTTTGTGCTTACATTCTATCATTAAGAAGGCACATATCGAGCGCATTCCCGGCAGGGTTCGCGCACGTCAAAACGCGTCGAAAGGAAACCCGAAATGCCTCAATCTCTGGGCGTCGTTCTCGTCGGTTGCGGAGGCATCGCGCGCAGTCATGCCTTTGCGCTTTCCAAGGTGCCGAACGCGCGCATGCTGGTGAGCGTCGACCTGAACGAAGAGGCGGCGATCCGTTTCAAGGAGCGCTTCGGATTCGAAAGCCACTCGACGGATCTCGACGCGGTTCTGGCGCGTAAGGATGTCGACGCGGTTGTCATCTGCACCACATCCAAATCGCACGGCGCGCTAATCAAGAGGGCGCTTGAAGCCGGCAAGCATATTCTGGTGCAAAAGCCGATGACGGCTTCGATCAAGGAGGCCGAGGAGGCGCTCGCTCTGGCAGAGAAGAAGAAGCTGAAGCTGATGGTGTCCTTCTTCGAGCTGTTCCTGCCGCCGGTCGAACGTGCGCGCCAGATCATCGAGGCCGGCTTGATCGGCGAGCCGTTCCTGTTCAAGGCGATGATGGCCTGGCACACGCCCGACGTGACGGCGGGCTGGCGTTTCGATCCGGAAGTTGCCGGCGGCGGCGTCATCCTCGACGGCAACGTCCATCACGTCTCGAACGCCCTCTATCTGCTTGGCAATCCGAAGATCGAGAGCGTCTATGCCGAGTACGGCGCGCTGACCGCCGACATCAAGGTCGAGGACACCGCGGTCATCCTCGTGCGCACCGACAAGGCTATCCTCGAAATCTCAGGCTCGAATCGCCTGCAGGAGCCTGGTGGTGCCACGCTCGCCTTCAAGGACTGCTGGGCGGTCTTCGGCACCAAGGGCACGATCCAGTGGGACGCTGCCGCGCGGCCGACCTTCCGTGTGTTCACCGACGAAACCAAGGCGCTCGACCCGCTGCTTGGCAACGGCTGGGTGTCGCCTAAGCTGCCGGTCATGCCGCCGGACCACCGCGAGTTCTCCATGCACATCAATGGCGAGGAGAGCCCCTGGGTGCCTGAGCACCAACACTTCGTCGACGCTTGCCTGAACGACACGCCGGTCCGCAGCGACGCACAGTTCGGCCTGACGACACAGCTCGTTCTCGAAGCCGCCTACAAATCCGGCAAACTCGGCCGGCGCCTGTCGCTCGAAGAGGCGCGCGCATGAAAAAGCAGCGCATCATCGACGTTCATGCCCATATCGGGCGCACGATGACCAATGGCGTTGGGCAGGATGTCGAAACCTGGCTCGCCGGGATGGATGTGAGCGGCATCGATCAAGCCATCATCTCGGTGGCCGCCGGTGGCATCCAGGCCGAGGGGCTGGCCGACACGCGTCGCGCGAACGACATCATAGCGTCAGCCGTGCGCGATCATCCGGAGCGATTTCCAGTCGGCCTCGCGAGCATCGAGGTCCGCCATGGCGAAGCAGGAATCGGCGAGGTGCAGCGCGCGCTCGAAGCCGGCCTGAAGGGCCTCGTCTTCCACGCGGCCTTTGAAGGGTTCGGCCTCGATTCAACCGTGTTCCTCAATCTGCTAAAAGCGCTCGGAGAAAAGCCAGCACTCGTGCTCATTCACGCCACGACCGACGGCAAATCCAACCCAACCGCGATCGGCCGCGTGGCGCAAATGTTCCCGCATCTGTTCTTCATCGCCGGCCATCCGGTGTTCACCGAGGAGCAGCGCGCGCAGTGCGTCAGCGCCGTGCACGCCAATGGCAATCTCAACCTCGACCTGTCATATCAGGCGGACCCGGCGATCACGACCTACTTCGTCCAGGAAGTCGGCGCGCCGCGCATCCTCTTCGGGAGCGACGCCCCCTATTTCGAGCCGTCGCAGGTGATCGAGTCGATCGAGGCGGCCACTATTTCGGAACGCGATCGCAAACACATATT